>CABZAD010000017.1 GCA_902523665.1 uncultured Bacteroidota bacterium
GATGTTGTGCCTGACGGAGACTTTTTAAAGTCTTGGCCTCTTAACTGTGTAGAGGAATACTTTCAAAAAATTATTAAATCAGAGTATAAGGATAGATTTTTAATTTATGGAAGATGTGCGCATATAACAGAAAATAAAGAAATTTTTAGAAAGCAAGGCAGAGGATTATGTGTAAGTAGAAATATTTGCCGAAGAGGTTGTCCATATGGGGCTTACTTTAATGCAAATTCTACACTAGTTCCTTGGGCTTTAAAAACAGGTAACCTAACTTTAAAACCAAATTCCGTTGTTCATTCAATCATTTTTGATGAAGATAAAGGAAAAGCTGTTGGGGTCAGAGTTATCGATTTAGATACCAACGAGAGCACAGATTATTTTTCTAAAATCATTTTTGTATGTGCTTCGACACTAAATTCAAATCAAATTTTATTAAATTCAAATTCAAATAGATTTCCAAATGGTTTAGGAAACGATAGTGGGCTCCTTGGAAAATACGTTGCATTCCACAACTATAGAGCAAAGATTAGTGCAATACACGAAGGTCACCAAAATTTTAAACCAGATGGAAGAAAACCAACTAGTTCTTACATACCAAGATTTAGAAATGTTTACAGGCAAGAGACTAATTTCTTAAGAGGATATGCTGCTGGATTCAGCACAGCTAAGATATCAAACATCAACTCCAGCGGTTTTGGTAAAGATCTTTTTAATAATCTAACAATTGATGAGGAAGATGGAGCATGGCGTGTAGGTTCTCATATGATGGGTGAAACAATCCCTAAAAAAACAAATTATGTCGACTTAAGTAAAGATAAAAAAGATAAAAATGGTATACCTCTTTTGAATATTAATGTTAGTTATGATAATAATGATGAATTAATGATAAAGGACTTTTATGAACAATACACTGAAATGTATGAAAAAGCAGGATTTAAAGAAATTAAAACAAGAGATACAAAGCAAGCGCCAGGATTAGATATTCATGAGATGGGAGGTGCCAGAATGGGAAATGACCCAAAAACATCATTATTAAACAAATGGAACCAAATGCATCATTGTAAAAATGTATTTGTAACAGATGGTTCCTGTATGACATCTACAGCCACACAAAATCCATCTTTAACATTTATGGCAATTTCAGCCAGAGCTGCTAATCATGCTATTAAACTTCTGAAAACAAAAGAAATTTAGCTAGCAAAATCAGAATTATATAAATAGTTGAAGCTTTTCTCCAATTTTTCAAAAGGTTCTTGATCTGGTCTAAAGTCTTCTACAAAATAATCCATCAATCCCGCTACTTGTTTTAAATTAAAAATTGATTCAAAATCTATTACACCTGATCCAACCGAGGCTCTATTATATGATTCATCTGAGTCTTTTACATGGAATGACTTAAACCTACCAGGATATTTATTTATAAGATAGATAGGATCAGCACCACCCTTAGTAGCCCAATATAGATCCATTTGAAATGTTACAAAATTTGGCAAAGTATGTTGTAGAAGAATTTCATAGGGAATCTTGTTTTCTAGACGATTAAACTGAAAATCATGATTATGAAAACCAAATATTATTCCAGACTCATTAAATTTCTCACCAACCTTATTCAAATACTCTGCAAAATCTCTATAGCTACTAATACTCTGTCTATATTTCTCTGGAGTAATTGGAATGATACCATATTTTATTTCTGCTTCCAATGCAGAATCTATTATTCTGTTTACATCTTTAAAATTAAAATAATTAATATGTGATGATAAAAGATTCATTCCAAGATTTCTAACGGTATCTCTATAATATTTTGGAGGTATTTTTTCAATAAAAAAACCATCAGAATTTAATCCATAAGCTTCAATATTTTTATATCCAATTCTTGAAATTTTACTCAATGTACCTTCAAAATCATCAATTAATTGAGGTCGAACAGAATGAATTTGAACACCAAGTTCCTTTTTTAACTTTGATTGAGCTCTAGTAAAGCTTACATTACTTATAATAGATCCCAATGAAGCCAAAGATCCGGTTTCTATAAATCTTCTTCTATTTATCATAATTTAATATTACAATTATTGTTAAGTTTTTTATTATATAATTTACAACTTAATTATTACTTTTATTTGGTGAAAAAACTTGTTATAATAACTATTCTTTTATTAAACATGAAATCTATGTCGCAGGAGAATAAGCTTTTTTTTGATCATCAAGCATTAATAGTTAATAATCTACAAAAGACAGGCGACTTTTATATAGACATTCTTGGATTGCAAGAAATACCTGTTGGAGCAGGTCAAGATCCACCAAAAAGATGGTTTAAAACAGATAATGGTAAAGAAATACATTTAATCCAATCAACATCTGAAATTAATGAATTACCAAAGTCAATTCATATGGCATTTAGTCCCACAAATTTTGAATCTTTTATTGACAATCTTAAGAAAAATAAAATTGATTATTCTAATTGGGAAGGTGAGTTAAATACAATTCAGGAAAGAGTTGATGGTAAAAGACAAATATGGATTCAAGATCCTCAAGGATATTGGATAGAGATTAATGATATACATTCTAAACCAAACTTATAGTGATATGTCTATGAGAAATGTTATTCTAATAATAGCTATTCTATTATCATTTAATTCATATTGTCAAGAAGGACATCTACCTGCATTAAGGTACAGTGATAGTTTTTCAAAACCATATAGAGTTTTAAATACAGCAATATCTGATAAATCTTTGTTTGATCAATACTATAATGATACTAATTTAACACTTGATTACGTTATTAGGTATCATTTTTACACATCAATTAACTTGAATTCAGATCAAAATGAATTAATCAGTATGGATGGTACTAAATTTAATCTTTCATCTAAAAATGCTAAAGATTTGACTGATGAAATTATCTCATTAGTAAGCAAAATGTATATTGGCAGAAAAGAGTTTATAGATTTTAAAAAGCTAAATAAAAACAAATGATAACATTTATAATTATTTGGTCCATACTTTACATTGGTGTTTGGGTTTGTAAAATAGATAAGTTTATAAATAGAATCAAGAGTGGCATGATTACATCTTTCCAGTATTAGTATTGTCAATAGCTATACCCAGTATGATTAAAGAAGTCTTAAAATTTATAAAACAAAAAAAATAAGAATATGGATATTTTATGGAAAACAATAGGGATATTAAGCATTTTACTTGTCTTTTTTGGTAGTATGTATAATCTATTTGCAGCTGAAGAATATGCTAAAAAGAAACTTAATTATATTCCTGCAACATTAAGATATATAGCCTATGGTTTAGGAGTTTTTTGTTCTGGCTACGTTATAAGTCTAATTGTGAATAACTTTATATAGTGCTATGCAGATATAATTTTTTTCAATCTTAATCTAAAAAGTTTTTTAAATCAAGACTATTAATTCCAGTTTCAGATAATAATATTAAGAGTGCTAATTGTATGGATTTATATCCATCTTTATTAAGCCACCATTCATCCAAGGAGTGTGCACCTGCTCCATCTCCACCCCTACCAATTGTAACAGCAGGCACACCAATAGAAATCGGTATATTTGAATTTGTAGAACCAATTGTTAATCGAGGTTCAACACCCATATGTTGAGTAGCAGCAATCGTTCTTTGAATCAGTGGAACTGATTCATCTACTTTCCCTGAGGGTCTATTACCAATTTTATTAATGGTTAGTTTAAGGTCAGGTCCACTCCTTTTCATTTCATTTTGATCTTTTAAAGCAGATTGCATTGAATTAAAAAGTATTTCCTCCATATCATTAAGCCTGTATGGCTCAACCGATCTAATATCAATTTGCATCGATGATTTAAAAGGTATTGAATTAATAGAAGTTCCTCCACTAATGATTCCTACATTATAAGAAGTCCTTGGTCCAGATGAGGTATATTCATCTGCTTTTTCAATAAAATCCTTAATACCATATCCTAAAGCGTGATGTGGATTAACAAGTCCGAAAGCCCCCCATGAATGACCACCAGGACCATCAAAAACTACTTCATATCTATATGAACCAAGTGCTTGATTATTTACTCTACCTATAGAACCACCGTCAATAGCAATCCATGTATCAATTTTTGGATTATTATTTTCAAACAGATACCTAACTCCTCTAAGATTCCCCAACCCTTCTTCACCTACAGTACCAATAAATAAGATGTTATTTATTGGTTGAATACCATTTTTCTTAATTGTTTCAGCTATAGTAAGAATCATTGCAAGACCTCTTGTATCATCACCTACCCCTGGAGCGTAAAGAGTATCATTTTTTACTTTGACTTTAACATCAGTACCCTCGGGGAAAACCGTATCCATATGTGCATCAATTGCAATATTTTTATTTCCAACTGTCCCCTTTAGCAAACCTATGACATTACCAATTGAATCAATCCACACATTTTCTATTCCTGCTAATTTTAGCCTTTCTGCAAACTCCTGTGCTCTTTTTTCCTCCTTAAATGGAGGAGCCTCAATTTCAGTCAGTTCAACTAGATTTTTCATTGTTTTTTCTTCAATATCGATTATATATTTAAATGCTTTTTTAACTTTTGAATTGGCACTAATCTTTTCAATATTTTCAGAATAAATTTTTTCGACTATTACATTATTGTTCTGTGAATAGGAAAGATTTGATATAGTAAAACTTGTAACTAATAATAATATTTTTTTCATAACTCTAATTTAAGAATTTATACCCTCGCTATACATCATTTTTTATCCTTAATTTTAACAGAATTAGGTGTTACAACACCTGCAGAAATAACAAGCTTAAATGCTTCTTCAACACTAATATCAAGTTCAAATGCATCTTTCTTTGGGATTAAAATAAAAAAGCCTGAGGTTGGATTAGGGGTAGTTGGTACAAAAAGGTTTATAGTTTCCTCACCTATTATTGATTCTGCCTCACCTCTATAATCTCCTGATTGAAATGCAATTACCCAAATGCCCTTACTTGGATATTGGATTAAAAATGCTTTTTTAAAACTCTGTGATGATGTGTTTAATACTGTATCAGAAACTTTTTTTAATATGTTGTATATGTTACGAAAACCTGGAATTCTGTTAAGTAATTTCTCCCATAAAGCTACTAATCTTCTTCCTAATATATTAGTAACCAATATACCTGTTGTAAGTATAATTAAAAATAGCAGGATTATTCCTGACCCTGGGATAGAGGTATCTAAATCAAATATGGCTTCAGGAAGATATTCTTGCGGAACAAGATTATTAATAAACTCTAAAAAGAACTTTATGACGATAATAGTCAGAATTAAAGGTATCCAAAAAAGAAGTCCTGAAATAAGATAATTTCTTAATCTTGTCAATAATTTTAGCATATTCTTTTTATCATTTTTGATGTTTAATTATATTTTTTTGGAGCTACTCTTCTTTTTGATTGATTTTCATATCTATAGCCTATGTTATATAATAATTGTTCATTTTTTGATTTAGCTATAAATGTAATATTAGATGGCTGACCATCACTTTTATACCCCATTGGTATTGTCAAAGCTGGAAAATGAGCAGCTGCAGCGATACCAGCCATACTATTGTCAACTGATATAAAAATATCAAAATCATTATTAGTCATAATCTTATCTAAATAATTTATTGCTTGAGATTTTGTGTTAATTTTCATTTGTTCCAATTCTGAGTTAGAAACTTTATCTTCTTTTATTTCGTTAAATATACTCTGACCATAGGGTGCATGTGTCAATGTATCTTTATTATTAAATTCTACTATATCTGTTACATTGAAAACTTGAATATCCTTGTTAGCGTAATCAGAAATATACTTTGGCAAGTCTCTTTTCATATCTGATGTTAAAATAGATCTAAATGATGGTAATGAATAATTCTCGGGATTATAAATAACATTTGAAATCCCGGTAATCTTTAAATCATCTAGAGCAATTTTAATCAATGAATCTTTTAGATAATTTGATGATATACCTACAACAATATTTTTAGAACTAAAACTTTTCATTTCCTCAAGATCAATCTTATCAGCCTCATAGCTTAATTTATCTTTTTCATCAAAACCTATCATAGAATTGTAAAGTATTGCATTATCATAGACATTTGTTGTCATTGGACCCGAGGTATCAAAGAAACTTGATATTGGCACAATACCTGACCTGCTTATAGTTCCAATAGTTGGTTTTAATCCAACTATTGAATTTTTTGATGAAGGAGATAATATAGAACCTGAAGTTTCTGATCCAATTGAAGCAGCTGCAAAGTTAGCTGCAATTGAGACTCCACTTCCAGAACTTGACCCTCCAGATTCAAAAACTTTACGGCCATATGGATTAAAAGTTTGCCCTCCAAGAGAGCTGTATCCAACAGGGCATGGTCTACAGAAATAATAAGCCCATTCACTCATGTTTAATTTTCCAAGAATTAAAACATTATTAATTTTTAAATTTTTTATAACTCTGGCATTAGTATTAATGAGATTATCTTTAAACACACTTGCACCTGCTGATGTAACCATGCCTTCAACATTAATATTATCTTTTACTAAAATAGGAATGCCATATAGCAGATTATCTGGATTATTATTTCTATCAAGCTCTCTAGCCTCATTAATTATTTCTGGGTTTAATGATATGATGGAGTTAAGATATAAATCTTTATTCATCTCAAATTTGTAAATTCTATATAAGTAAAACTTTACTAAATCTTCATAATTAAATCTACCTTCTGATATATGAGACTGAATTGATGAAATATCCTGATTTATAATTAAATCTTTTATTGAATTATGGTATGATGTGTCATAGGAGTTTAAAAAGTCATGAAAGGGCTTAAAGATTTCATTTCTATCTTTTGTTAAAGACTGAAGTCTTTTATATCTCATCCTACTTATTTGATGATTAGAGTTTTCCTCTATTTCCTTACTCTCGTCATAGTTTTCCCATTCAATTATCAGATTATCAGAGCATGATAATAATAAAATAAAAAAAGATAAAATAAGCTTTCTCATATATCTAATTTAAAGAATAAATCAAAATCTTAATGTATAATCATCTTTGTCATCAAGAAAATTTAAAGATTTTCTAATATCAATGATTTTTGATTTGTTTAATTGATAATAAATAATTGTCTCATCTTCTGTCATTTCCACACAGTGTTTACCATAAGGGTCAATTATACAAGAGCACCCATTATATTTATTCTCTGGGTCGGATCCGACTATATTTACACCTATACAATAAGATATGTTTTCTATTGCTCTTGAAATAAGAAGGTTTTTCCAATGCGATATTCTTGGGGTTGGCCAATTGGCTAAATAAAAAAGAACATCATAGTCTGAGTCATTCCTGGACCAAACAGGAAACCTCAAATCATAACATATTTGGGGAAGAAATTTCCAACCTTTATATTCTATTATTTTTTTTTTCTTCCCTTTTGCATAAACTTTACTCTCTCCTGCTAAAGTGAATGTGTGTCTTTTATCATAATAGGTAATTTCCCCATTCGAAAAAACCCATATCAATCTATTATAGAAATTTTTATTCTCCTCTATAGCAAGAGACGCAACAACAGATACATTTTTTGTTAAAGCTACTTTTTGAAGCCAAGAAACAGTATTTCCATCCATTGTCTCGGCAATTTTCTTAACATTCATACTAAAACCACTATTAAACATCTCGGGGAAAAAAATGATATCAACTCCTGGATTCATTGAATCTATTATCTGTTCATATTTACTTAAATTTAATTGAATATCTTCCCACTCAATGCTTGTCTGGACTATTGCTATTTTAATTTTCTCTGACATTAACTATATAATTGTCTCTCCGTTTAGGTTTGTTGTAAGAATCTCAGACATATAATCAAAGAAGGGTCTAATTGAAAGGAAAAAACCAACAAGTTCACTTTGAAAGTTTTCGTCAAGAACATCCTTTTCCTTCAATTTCTTAATAAATATGAACTGTTTTTTTTTAATCATGTCTATATGCTCATTATCTTTATCAAAGTCTTTGGGTGATGTCTTTAATTCCTCTCCCTGAATCTCTCCCCATATATCTTTAATTTTCTTTTGATTTATAATGCTCTTGAACACTAGACCATCTATTTCTATTTCTTTTCTAATTCTAAACAAGTCTTCTTTATTTGGATTCCAAAATCCTACTGCAATAAAACTTTCATCTGCTGATATTTCGAGATAATAACCGCCTCTAAGCCCAGGTTTTGATCTATGAAAAGCCATCCCAATATTTTTTTTAAAAGGTGTCTTATCTTTTGAGAATCTTAAATCTCTGTATATCCTAAAAATCTTAAATTTTTCAATATCATCTGAAAGACAAAGAGAATCTTTCACCTCTTGAGCAAATATCTTTATATCAGTTTGAATTGATTTGAATTGATCTTTATTCTCGCTGAACCACTCTCTGTTGTTGTTTAATTTAAGTTCTTTTAAAAAACTAATTGTGTTTTTTGGTATTACTTGCATTAAATTGATTTACACTGTAATTATTTCTATAGATATTATAATATATTAAAATATTTTTCATAAATGTGAGTTTATTTTTGAATTTAATCTTTTTAGTTAATTAAAAGTTGATTTTTTAATTAAATTATTTTCTATAATTTTATAAAACCTTTAACCAAATCTTTTACAATGAAAAAACTACATATACTTCTATTGTCTTTAATAATTTTAATTGTTAGCTCATGTTCTTCAGATAAAGATGAAATTCAAGGTGACACAACCACCTCAAATATATGGAATGGTCCTATGATATCATTTTCAAAATCGGACGGAGCAGACTTTACGCTCGAAAGCAATCAAGACAGAATTACATCTAATGTCTGGATAACAAGAGGAAATGCTGGGCAGATATTCAATATAGCAAAAGAAAGTTCAGCAGATAAGTCAGATAGTCCAGCAGGAACTTTGTGGGCTAAAGGAACTATTGACAATATTGATAATTTGACATTTAGACCCTTTAGAATTGGAGCAGGACAACCAAAAGCTGTTGTAGGTTCGGATTTAGTATTATACTTAGTTGAAGATAATGTCTATATCACAGTTAAATTTACATCTTGGTCTCAAGGCCAAAAAGGCGGTTTCGCATATCAGAGGAGTACCAAATAAAACCAATAATCTACAAAAAAGGATTTCCTTTTTTTCGTTCATTTTTTCTAGGTGATATCATGTTTTTAATATTTTTAAACATGTTGGTTTCTGTATTTCTTGAAAAGTATTTGAATACCTAATCAATAATAAGCTCAATAAATCCTGCAATAATTATAATTGAAAGAATTTTTGTAACTCCATCAAGATAAATATTGAGAGAGTCTTATATGAATCCATTAGCAAATGCCAACAGGAACGTGGATAAAAATAACCTCAGACATCCTTTTTTCCTTTCATTATTTTAAAAACCAAATATGAACCATTCTAATTGAGATATCATAATTAAAATTACAGTTGAATATAGAATCCAAATTATTGTTCCTTTTCTATTAAGTCCAATCGGACCGAGCCAGTCCGATGCTTTTAAATGCCAATATGACCTTAGAAAGTATCTCATTCCTATTATACTAAAGATTAATGCTGTAAGTCTTATAAGGAACCAAACATAAAAAAGGAATTCCATAATTTAACTTCTATATTTGTAACTTAATTATTAACTTAATTAATGTAGTAAATTTTTAATCCAAATCTTAAAAAAAATGCAAATACTAAAGTTTTTTCCACTAGTTTTATCAGGATTTATATCGGGAATTATTATTTATCAGTCTCTTTTGATTGCTCCATCTATAAACAAGTTACTAAGTAGTCAAGATGCTAGTTTATATTTAAGATATATCTGGCCTAAATTTTTTATAATTATTGGGATATTATCACTTTTGTGTTTTGTCAGTATTTCTCTATTTAATTCAAATCAGAGTACAGCTAAATTATTTTCAATATTATCTATGGTCTTAATGATAATCTGTTATATAGCAATTCCTTACATGAATCAAGCTAAAGATTCTCTTAACGAAAGTCTTTTTATGATTCTTCATTTAGGCAGTATAATACTGACAATAATAACATTACTTATGAATTTTTCTATTTTTATTTTTTGGAAATATTAAAGTCATAATAATTACATTTCTACAATATGGATAAAAAAAAAGTTATTCTAAATAAAGGAGAATATGTATTCTGTTCAATTATGGACATTAATAAAATTAGTATAAACAATATTATTTGTTCCTTTAAAGAGTCTAAAGGATATTCAATTATAATCTCAAAAGAAAAAGCAACAAGTAATAATTTACCCTTTTATTTTATTTCTGCCTGGATAACTATAGATATAAATTCAACACTTGATTCAGTGGGTTTAACTTCGTCATTTTCTAAAGAGCTAACAAAGGCTGGAATTAGCTGTAATGTTATTGCAGCATATCATCATGATCATATTTTTGTTCCTTATAAAGAAAGGCTTAAAGCAGTAAAAATACTTTCTGATATGTATAAGTCTTAGAGTAATTAATAATCTTCGTTAGAGGCATAAAGAATACCTTTTTCTAGTAGCTCAATAAATCTTTCATCTTTAAATACTTCTTTTGTGTGTCCAAGGGCAGTATAGAATGATCTTCCTCCATCATATTCATGATACCAAGTAATTGGATGATAATCAGGATGCTCCCCTCCATCATAAGAGGTTTCGTCAAGCTTTAGTAATACATTAATATTGTCACTTATATATTTAAAGTTGTACCATTCATCTACAATATTCCATTCTGGATTTAAATGTTCAGTTATCATGTGAGTATTATCAACTGTGAAAATTTTTCCATCAACAATATCTGAATGATTTCGAAAATATGCTCCCACTAAATCACCATACCATTGCCATTGATACTCAGTATCTGAGGCAGAATGCACCCCAACAAAACCATTACCATTATTAATAAAGTTTTCCATGACTTTTTGTTCATAATTATCCAGAATATCACCTGTAGTATTAAGAAATATAATTGAATTGAACTCTTTTAAATTCTCCGAGGTAATTACTTTAGAGTCATCGGAATTGTAAACATTAAAATTTTTCTTATCTCCAATGTTTACAATTAGATCAATTCCAGATTCAATTGAATCATGAACATAATCTTTGGTTTCTGTTATTACAAGAACTGAAAATGAGTTCTGTCTTGAACAGTTAAGGCAATTAATGTCAATATCAAATGGAAATAATAAAAAATTAATAAATAATAAAGTTAAATTCATAATTAAGTGTCAAAGCATTAGTTATTTTCCAAAAACCTTCTTTAATTGACCCTTAGAGAGCCAAGTCCACTTTACTTCGTTAGAACCAGATGCAGTGTATAGGATTTTGACCTGTCC
This sequence comes from uncultured Bacteroidota bacterium, assembly GCA_902523665.1. GTDB lineage: Bacteria > Bacteroidota > Bacteroidia > Flavobacteriales > Flavobacteriaceae > Marisimplicoccus. The sequence continues at coordinate 11,375 of CABZAD010000017.1, forward strand.
AGAAGTTAATCTTGTAACACCTAATTTTCCTCTATCTAGATTTATGTACCTTATTGGATCATTCTTTTTCATTTTTGAGCCCATCAGAATAGTATTATAGATGTTATCTAATTCCTCATCAGTAGCTTTAAACCTTACATTAGTCATATCATTCATTTGTGGAAATTCTAAATTATGATATTTTAAATTATAAATGTTTTCCTCATTTATAACCTGTTTTGACAACTCAATGTATTTATACAAAGATGAAACTTTTCCAACTGTTTCTATTGAATACTCTGAGGAACTTTGATTATTTTGGGCATAAGAAAAAGTACATGCAAAAATAGCGATTAATGCAATTAATGGTTTTTTCATACGTCAAAATTAATTATTTTTTATTAATAAGAATTTTCTTTTTCAAGTAGTTTAACAATACCCCATAAACAGGGAGAAAAAAGATAAGTCCAATAATAATTTTTATAATAAGTTGATTTGTTGCAATTTCAAACCAATTATTTGCCATATATATATCTTCCGAATTGTAAAAAGCACTAAAAAAGAAAGAATATGTATCAATAATATTTGATAGAAACGTCGAAAGAGATGGCGCTAACCACCAATAAGTGTATTTATCTCTAAAATATTGAAAAGCATTAATGTCAATAAGTATACTTAAAGCATAGGCAATGGAGCTTGCAAGGCTAATTCTTAGTGCAATTGAAATTAGATTCTGTTCATAGTATATAATTAAAAAAGAAGAGATAATTGCAAATGGAAAAGCAAATGAAATAGTTTTGGTTGCGATTGACTTTCCAACTAGTCTTACGGTCAAATCTGTAGCTACAACGACTAATGGAAAGCTAAAAGCTGCCAATGTTAGTTTTATTCCAATAATTTCAATAGGTATAGAAACAAGAAAATTAGATATCGTTATTATTAATATGTGAAGTAAAACTAGAAACTGTAATAATTTTCTATTTTTCATCTATTTTCCACCAATTTTCCCAAGGAAAAACATACCAATAATTATTAAGTTTCGAATTAACTGTTTCTCCATAATATTCAACTTTTGATTTACTATCTGATTTATTAATAAGCACAGCAAAATGTATTTTAGTTGTAAGATGTTTACTTAAATCTTTAATAACACCAATGGTATTGCCTGAATCATTTATATCATCTATAATTAGCACTGAATTAAACTGTTTAATTTTTTCTTTAATACTTATTAAATTAGGCTCTGAATTTGAGTCTCTCAATTCAATATTAATTACTTCATGAGGTTTGTTGAGATAGTGTGAAAGATAAACACCTGGAGTACATCCTCCTCTATTTATACTAATTATTACTTCAGGATCATAATTTGAGTTGACCAATTGTGTACAAATTTTTTTGATTGAATCGATCATTTTTTCGATTGTAAAATGAATTTTTTCCATTTACTTTTTCTTGTTCATGTCATGGTTACATGGTCCAACTACTCGCCATAAACCTATTGCAGAGAAACCAATATCTAAACAATCTACTTCAAAGTATAATCGGAAATCCATAATGCCAATTGCTAGAATTGCGGGACTTGCATAAATAAGGAAAGGGTCTTTATGTTTTTTCATGTTTTCAATATAAAAATTATACTTTAAATTAGGAGTATGAAAAAAGAATTAAATAAAAAAAGTGATGTTGTAACAGTTGTTATCGATGTTGCGTTTAAAGATAATATTGAAAATGTAAAACACTACATTAGAGAAGAACAATGCCCTCTCTTCTATAGCTTTAATGATGAAGGTATAATTAAATTTGAGTGGTTCTTAAACGAAGAAAATAACACTGCTACTCTTATTGAAGTATTTAAAAACTCTGATGTATGGGAAGAATTAGGAAATAGAGTTATTGGATCTCCTATTAACATTAGATTTAGAGAATTATTTGAGATAGAAAAGCTTACTGTTCTTGGTGATATTAATGATTCATTTATAGAAAAAATAAAACCGATGAATCCAATAATTAAGACATATGTTGGAGGGATAAGCTGAAATTATATAGAGGAAACTTAAGTATGTTATTTAATAAGAAACTTCTTTGCAAATTTAATAAGCCAACCAAACTTATAATACATGATTTTCATAGAATAAAACATATATGTCTTAGAATATGAAATTTTTTGAAGGATATTACTTCGACTTAATAAATATGTGTAACGATTTTTAATATTCATATATTAAAATTATAAAGTATAGATGACTCAATAGTCTAATAAAAAGTTAAATACTTAATTAAGTTTTAAAATAATTTGATGTGTCCTCTATTGTTTTTTCAATCGGAATTGGATTATAATTTAATATTTTTTTTGCTAGACTAGAATCAATGTTTATATCAAGTCCAAGTAAATTTCTTATAGGTTTTATTGTTTTGTCAAAATTTGCCAAAAACTTTACTAAAAACACTGGTGGACTCAAAGTCGGTGCATTATGGCCATAATTATTTACCATTTTACAAAAGTCCTTAACCCAATATGTATTCTCACAAACAATAAATCTTTTTCCTATGGAATTATTGTTTTTTAAAGCTGCAACATGCATTTTAGCAACATCCCTTACATCAACTATTCCCATCTTGAATGGAGGAGCTACTGGCATTTCTCTGTTTATCATCATTGAGAAGAATTCAAGGGACCCTCTATTAATATACTTTCCAATACCTGGACCTAAAACAACTGGAGGAAGTATAGTTGTTAATTTAATTGAATTAAATTTTGAAACATAATCCCAGGCAGACCTTTCAGCTAATGTTTTACTTTTTGTATATGCATCTAAATATTTATTTGAAGTGTCAGTCCAACATGATTCATCAATTTCTGTATCTAAATTTTTTGTCATATATACAGATGCTACGGAAGAAGTCATGATAATTCTTGAAACAGAATTTTTTTTTGCATATTCTAAAATTCGAAGTGTTCCTTTTTCATGCGGTGAGATAAGATCATTTTCATCGCCTTGGAATGAAAGTGGAAATGGACCTGCTACATGTAAGATAGCATCACAACCTTTAATTGAGTCATTCCATCCTTCATCTTTATTTAAGTCAGTTTGATAAAAATCTAAACTGACTTTTTTTTTCAAAAATTTTTCAATTTCTAATTTAATTTCATCTGATCTATTAATATCTCTTATTGTAGTCCTTACATGATAATTAGATTTTATAAGCTCAGCAATACAATGTTTACCAATAAATGATGAAGCTCCGGTTACTAAAATAGTTTTCATAATAAAATTTGGGTTATTGAATTTAAATTAATGATGGACTTAAAGTTATATCGCAATTAAGCGCTCCTGAAACAGGACAATTTTTCTTTGCATCCTCAGCTAATTTATTAAATTCTTCTATAGATACTCCTGGTACCTTTGCACTAAGATTTAGCTCTATAGAAATAATTTTTCCATCTACAAAAGTTAATACTGAATCTGTGTTAAGTTCTTCTGGATTATAACCTGCCTCATTCAACACAAAACTTAATTTCATACTAAAACATCCTGCATGAGCGGCAGCAATAAGCTCCTCTGGATTTGTTCCAAGCTTCCCTTCATCATTCTCAAATCTTGTTTTAAAACTGTAAGGCATTTTATCAAAAGCACCACTTTGAGCTGTAAGAAATCCCTTTCCATCGGCACCATCTCCTTTCCAAATTGCATTTACTTTTCTTTTCATAATATTTATTTTTAATTAATGTTTGCTTATTTTTCTAGATAATCCATATTTTAAAGATAACAAACCAGTGTTAATTAATAATGAAAAAACAGTTATTACTCATGTTACATGCGTTATTTCTTTTTTTAAACTCCTGTACAGATTATAAGGAAAAGATAAATATAATGACATATAATATTAGATTAAACACGGACGCTGACGGTATCAACAAGTGGGATAACAGAAAAGAAGGAATTGTTTCTCTAATTAAAGAAGAGGATGTAGATATTTTAGGAATTCAAGAAGCACTTCCTGACCAAATTGAGTATTTGTCTATTCAATTAAAAGATTATAATTATATCGGTGAAGGAAGAAATGGTGGAAATACCGGTGAATATTCTGCAATCTATTTTAAAAGTGAAAAGATATCACTAAAAAAAGAAGAAACCTTTTGGTTATCAGAAACACCAGAAATTCCTTCTATTGGGTGGGATGCAGCACTAAACAGAATAGTGACTCTAGGAGTTTTTAATATAAAAAATTTAAAAAAAGAATTAATAGTCTACAATACTCATTTTGATCATATTGGTAAAGTTGCCAGAGAAAAATCAGCCAGTATGATTCTTAATCATATTAGTGTAAATAATTATCTAAATAAGCCATTGGTAGTTATGGGAGATTTAAATGCAAATAACGAGGAGCCATCAATAAAATTATTATCAGAAAAACTTGAGGATTCTTTTAAAATTATTCCTTTAAAAGATTCTATTGGAACATTCAGTGGTTTTGATCTAAGTAGTAAACTTTCAGATAGAATAGATTATGTATTTATAAAAAACATAAAGATTATAGATTATAGACATATTGACAAAAAATTACCCAGTGGACTTTGGCCATCTGATCACTTGCCTATTTTAGTAACTTTTTAATATTATCTATAGTAATTTTTAATACAATTTTGTGGACAGAATCTTTAGGGTTTTGAATTTCTTTATCTAACCTTTCTAATAATTCAGCAATTGTATTATTCCTTCTCATGTTTATAATATAATAAAAAACCTAGTTGAATTAAATGAGGATTTTTAATTTTACTGTATGAAAAATGAAAAAGACATATTAGACCATTTTCTTAATAATTGTCCTGTTGAAGCTAAAAATTATTTTGAAAATATTTTAAGTAGATTAGAAAGAATTGAAAAGAAAATAGATTCCATAAAATAATAATAAATGTTAATCAGAACTTCTTGTAAATGCATATTTTACTAGAACATTCAAAGAAGTATATTCTAATGTTTTCTCATGAGTGGCTTCTAGAATCAGTTTTGGAGCTTTATTAGCCTTTTCAGCTTCGATCCATCTTGATACGCATAGACACCACTTATCTCCAGACTTTAGTCCTGGGAATTGATAGTGAGGTGCTGGAGTGATTAAATCATTTCCTCTTAAGGCAGAAAATCTTAGAAATTCATCTGTCATTACAGCACATACAGTGTGTGTTCCTGTATCTTCACTTATGGTTCTACATAATCCATCTCTAAAATATCCAGTCATCGGACTCGTACAGCATATATGCAGCTTTTCTCCGAATACATTTTTTTCCATCTAACTTTTTGCTTATTAATTAATTTCTTGAATTAAATTTTTCATTTTAGATTCTAATGAATTAACTGCATCAAAATATCTTGAATCCCATTCTTTAAATCTTTCAGATGATTTTAATGCTATTTCATACTCTAATCCAGGAAGAATCCAAGCTCCATAACCACTAAATGGATCTGAAGAGGCATAAATAGATTTATACCAAGCTCCAAAATACATTCCTTTTTCTGATATAAAACTCTTTTCTAATGCAATTAATTGTTTATTTAATTTTTTTAAATTTTTTCTAGAAATTTCTCCACCTTCCAAGTAGGACTGTATTTTTGATGTAAGAATTTTTGAGGTTTCTTCTAAAGACTTTATTGCACTATTAGTAGCTTGAAAACCTTGAAAATTTTTATCATAAATATTTATTTTTTTTACAGCATTGTCAAAATGCATTTTTAAATCTTGTGAGTATCGATTAAGATTGTAAGGGATCAATTCTGCATTTGCCATTCTGAGTGTCATTAATCCAGCCATATGCTCCACCATGGATCCCATTTGAAATTCAGGATCTACAAATTTTTCGTAAAATCTAAAACTATCATAATTTGAATGATACAGATTAGGACCACCTGCACCTCCACTTAAAGATGGTACGCCAACATGCATGTAAAACGCTATGTGATCAGAGCCCCCACCTAGATTTCCAATTGGAGGTTCTTCACTTTGATCATTTTTATTCCAAAACTCAAATAAGGTCTGGTCTGTATAGGGATATTTTACATTCTTTGATGTTTCGACAATTAGTTTCTTAAGAGTAGGCGCTGAAGATGCACTAAAACCCTTACCAGAAACAGCCCCATCAAAATTCATGTAGACAACACCCTTAGCATTTAATTCATCTCTCATCTGCTCTACCCACTCAGTTGAACCAATAACTCCATGCTCTTCTGCATCCCAGTGTGCAATCAAAATTGATCTTTTAGGAGCATGTCCATTTTCCTTTAGTTTACCCAATGTTTCACTTAGACTTAATAACATTGCTGTACCGCTACTTGGATCCGTAGCCCCATAACCCCATGAATCTAGATGACACCCTAGAATAATCCATTCATTTGGAGCCTCACTTCCTTTCAACATACCAATGACGTTTGTAGCACGAACAAAATCAATCTTTTGATCTACTTTTAATCTTACAGTCAATAATGAACCACTTTCAACTCTGTATGTAAATGGAAGACCTCCTTGCCAGGATTGCGGAACAGGTTGGCCTTTCATCTGACTTAGTATTTTTTCAGCTTCGCCATAAGATATTGGTGTAACTGGAATTGTATGCAATTGAGCATCTTTTGGATCCAAACGTTTAATTTTCTTTTTTCCATTTAATGGTAAAGCGGGCTCAAATGGTGTCAATGGATCACCTGTAAAATTTGTCGTTAATAATGAACCTCTTTGTATAGTAGATGAATTATAATATGGGCCTTCTGGATAAACAAGTCCTTTGGTAAAACCACTATCTTTTGGATCAGTATATATAATTAATCCAACTGCACCATTTGATTCAGCAAACTTAGCTTTATAACCTCTGAAGTTTCCTCCGTATCTAGCTATAACAATTTTTCCTTTTATGTCAATTCCCAATGACTTTAAAGTCTCAAAGTCTTCCTTAAGACCATAGTTAGCATAGACAATTTCTGATGTAACGTCTCCACTTCCTGAAAATGCATTCCAACCTTTCCAAAGTTCAGAATTTTGAGTGAAAGGGTCGTCGTCAATAATATCCTCTTTTTGGTTTAGAACTTTTCTTGAAGGGGTCACAATCTCAACCAACGAACTTCCAGGTTTATTAGGAAGATATACATCATATGGATAATTAGTAATTATAAGGCCTGCGTCTTCCATTACCTTACCAATGTATCTAATAACTTCTTCATTACCATCACTACCAACTACATGTGGACGTTCAGTAAGTTTCATAAGATGCTTCTTAAAAGAAGTTTTATCAATCAGATCTTGAAATGTCTTTTCTGTTTCTTTTTGCTTTTCCCATCCAAATTTTGAAAATCCATCATATTGAGAATAAGAAATATAAAAGATTAGACTAAAAATTGTTAAATAAAGTTTTTTCATAAAATAGTTTTTAGTTAATTATGTCAAGGCAACTTACATCTAAATCTGCATTAGGTGTTAAAAGAAATTGCATCATTACATTGTTTCTACAGTTTTGGTTTCCACCACCATGACCAGCTTCATTCAACACATAAAGCTTAAAGTTATTTAAAGTTTGAACCATTTTATATGCATCCTCTGGAGGAGTTACTGGATCATATTTATTTACAGTCACTAAGGTAGGCACATTTGATTTTTTTAGTTTCTTTTTGTTTGATTCTAAAGTTTCATCATGAAAATAATTAAGATTTATATAAACAGACGTAAAAAAACCAAGTTTTACAGGAAAAGTATCATATTTATTATAAATTTTATTGATATCTTTTTCAGTAATATTTTCGTTAAACATCTCATATCTCTCAACTGCAAACCACATTGCATAATTGTATGAGTCTCTAAATTCATTCTTTACAAGGTTTGTTATAAGCTTATTTCCATTACCTCCAAGTTCGTCAATTAAAACTGGCACATCATTTAAAGCAGAATTCCTATATAACAATCTTCTGATAAAATATACACCTTCTTCGGCATTCACAAAATAAGGAGCATTATTTATAACAAGCTCAATTGGATTGTCATTAAGTTTATTGATTGTCTCTACATATTGATTTTCAAGTTCTGGATGTGAGGATGAACATTCAAAATTATTTTTACAATATTCAAATAATCGATTCAAAGATCTTGAATATGCATCAAGTCTTCCCAAAAGCATATCACCTCCATCCAATGGATTAGGAGAATTAAGAATAACTGCATTTAACCTTTCTGGAAAAAGTTCTTGAATTACCCTGCCTAACCTTGTCCCATATGAGGAGCCGTATAAATTATATTTATTTATCTTTAAATTTTGCATAATTAAATCCAAATCAACTGCTGACTGGAATGTATTGTATAGGCTTAAATCAATTGCATTACTATTTGCATCATCAACATAATTTGAAAGTAATTTATTAACCTCTATCTTTTCCTTAGTAAAATTTAGATTTTTTCTAAAAATGGAGAAAAATTCATTATTAATATTTTTTAATTTGGATGAAAAACCGATACCTCTTTGGTCAAAAATTATCACATTACGATTATCAGACAAAGGACTACTTAACCAATAATTCACTCTAGATTGTGTAATTGCACTACCTCCAGGGCCACCAGTGAGAATGGCCAAAGGTATTTC
>CABZAD010000018.1 GCA_902523665.1 uncultured Bacteroidota bacterium
GTGGACTAAATCCAGAAGAGGCTAACTATTGGTCAAAAAATGTTGATAAATATATTAAGTCCAACTCCTCTGGGAGAACTATTATGTGGACAAGAAACGCTAATGCCTCTGTATGGCCAGATTCAACTAGGGACCATGATTTAAGAATGGTTATGTTCTATAATTACAAAGATTCTGGAGAACAAGACTTCTGGAGGTTCAGAATTAGACAAGCTGAAGCGAGAGCTGCCATGGGAGACGATCAAATAAATTCAGCAATGCACGTTATGAATTGTGCATCAGGATGTGATGGTAATTGGGTAGCTATATTCTTTACATATGAGAGCTTTGAGCATCAAAGAGAGATCAATTCTAATGAGTTGCCTAAACTCGTTGAAAAGTATAATGAAATGTATGGAGGTGGATCTTATGAGCAGGACGTTGAGTCTGTTAATTCCTCACTAATGCCTAATGGAAGAAGAATTGTACACATGAGATTATTGAGAGAAGCAACTTCAAATTAAAATTATAGATATGAAAAAAATTATATTATTAATTGCGTTAATTACTATAGCTCCATCATTTGCTCAGGATAATATGCCTCAGCAATGGTTAATGAGAGCCCGTATACTTCAAGTTGATCAATCTGATGTTTCTGCTTTTGAAAAAGCAGTTGCAAAAAAGACTGAAATGTATAACAATAAAGAGGATCAGCCTAGATGGATAACATTTAGAATTCTTTCAGGTCCTCAGGCTAACAATTATCTCAGAATGCAGCTTACTACTGATGTTAGTGAATTTGACAATGAAGACATGAAGGGTAATGCCTATTGGGAAAAAACTGTAGGTCCACTTCATACTTCACTAGGAAATAGGTATTGGGCTAGAAATAATTGGTCATCATATGTACCAGAAGAACCTAAACCACAAACCCACAGAAGAATCATATACTATAATTATAAAGATTCTGGAGAACAAGATTTTTGGAGGTTTAGAGGAAGGGTAAAGAGAGCAATGACAGAGTCAGGATATCCGTCAAGGGTAAGTGTCTTAGTATGTAATTCTGGATGTAATGGAAATGTAGTCCAAGTTAGATTTCATCATGATGGATTCACTGGACAAAGTTCAGATTATGGTGAGCCACTTCAGGATATGATTGCAAGTTACAATGAAATATATGGAGATGATTCCTATGCTCAAGATAGTGCAAAAATGGCAGAGTCTTTAGAGGAGAATGGTAGATCAATTAGACATCATGAATATTTACCTGAGTTAAGCTCAAATTGGTAGAATCAGTCATATTTTAAAAAAGACCTCTACATGAGGTCTTTTTTTTTATATTTATCTAGATGCTAAAAATTGCTTTCAACAATAACTACATCTATCCACTAGAAGAAAATCATAGATTCCCTATGATTAAATATGAGCTTATTCCTGAACAGTTAATAAGAGAGAATACATGTGTTGATGAGAATTTTTTTAGTCCCGGTAAAATTGATAGTAAAATTGTCTTAAAGACTCATCAAAAAGAATATTTTAACAGATTTACATCGTTACAATTATCCAAAAAAGAAATTAGAGAAATTGGATTTCCTTTAAGCCAAGATCTTGTAGATAGAGAGTTACAAATAGCACAAGGAACCGTTAGCGGGGTAAATTATTCATTAAAAAATGGAATTTCAATGAATATAGCTGGTGGAACCCATCATGCTTTTTATGATCGTGGTGAAGCGTTTTGTATGTTAAATGATCAAGCAATTGCAGCTAATTACATTATTCAGGAAGGTTTATTTAAAAAGATCTTGATTATTGACCTTGACGTGCATCAAGGGAATGGAACTGCATCTCTATTTAATTCAAATCCAAACGTTTATACATTATCATTTCATGGAAAAAAAAATTACCCATTTAGAAAAGAAAAAAGTGATCTAGATATTGAATTTGATGACAATACAAATGATAAAGAATATTTGAAAGCACTAAAAGAGACAATACCAAAAGTTATTGATCAATTTGAGCCCGAATTCATTTTTTATCTTTCCGGAGTTGATGTTCTTCATAATGATAAGTTAGGCAGACTCTCTTTGACTTTAAATGGGTGTAAGGAAAGAGATAAATTTATTTTACAAACATGCAAGGATAATTCAATACCATTACAAGTTTCAATGGGAGGTGGATATTCAATTGTTCTTAAGAATATTATTGAAGCTCATTCAAACACATTTAGATTAGCACAAGAGATATTTTTTTGATAAATTAGAAAAACTCTACTTCAATGAAAAAGTCTGCGTTAATAATGATCTTAATTTTAATATGCTCATGTACTAACATATCTCAAATTGATGGTTTATTGGATGAAGTCGAAATTCTTAGAGATAATTTTGGTGTTAATCACATTTATGCAAATAATCAAAAAGACTTATTTTTTATGCAAGGTTACCTTGCAGCAAAAGATAGGCTTTTTCAATTTGAAATATGGAGAAGACAAGCCACTGGTACAGTTGCAGAAATTTTTGGCGATGATGAATTAGAGAGAGATATTGGAACAAGGCTATTTAAATTTAGAGGTAACATGGAAGATGAATTAAATCACTATCATGAAGATGGCTTTGAGATTGTTTCATCATTTGTATCAGGTATCAATAGATATATAGAAGAAATAAATAAAGACCCTGACCAGCTACCTATTGAGTTCGAAATATTAGGTATTAAACCTGAAAAATGGACAAATGAAGATGTAATCTCACGTCATCAGGGACTTCTAGGAAACATTGAGGATGAGCTAAATATAGGTAGGATTGTTTCACTTATAGGGGAAGATAAAACAAAAGAGCTTTTATGGTTTCACCCAAAAGAACCAGAAATAAATTTAGATTATAATCTAACATATGAGGACTTAAAACAAGACATATTAAGATTATATGATGCCTACAGAGAACCTATTGAATTTAAAAAGCATTACATATTAGAGAAATATCAATCTGACGATGATGTTGCCTCTAGCGATTTACCAGATCATATTAATGACAGGTATTCAATTGGTAGCAATAATTGGGTAATTTCAGGTGAGAAATCTTTTAATGGATATCCTTTACTTGCTAATGACCCTCATAGGTCTCTTTCAAACCCATCCCTGAGATATATGGCCCACTTAGTCGCACCTGGATGGAATGTGATTGGAGGGGGAGAACCTGAAATTCCAGGAATATCAATTGGTCATAATGGGATTGGCGCTTGGGGATTAACTGTTTTTAGAACAGACGCTGAAGATTTATATGTCTATGATTTAAATCCTAAGAACTATGAGGAATATAAGTACAAAGGTGAGTGGAAAAACTTTGAAATAATTAGTGAATCTATTGCTGTAAAAGATAAAGATGATGTAAATGTTGAGTTATTCTATTCAGTTCATGGGCCTGTAACTTTCATTGATGAGAGAAGGAATAAAGCATATGCTGTTAAAAATGGCTGGTCAGAAGTTGGAGGGTCTCCATATTTAGCATCTCTAAGAATGGACCAAGCTAAAAGTTGGGAAGAGTATAGAGAAGCATGTAATTATTTCAACATTCCCGGAGAAAATATGGTTTGGGCAGACAAATATGGAGACATTGGATGGCAGTCCGTTGGAATTGCTCCTATTAGAAAAACTCATAGTGGGCTTGTTCCTGTAAGTGGAAATGGAAATTTTGAATGGGAGGATTACCTTGAAATTGTTCAAAAACCTGGTCTTTTTAATCCTGAAAAAGGATATATAGCAACTGCTAATCAAAATGTAACACCCGAGGATTATGATAGATGGGACGCGATTGGATTTGACTGGGCTGACCCATACAGAGGTGATAGGGTTAATAGTGTTTTAGAGGATATGGATAAATTTGATATGGATGATATGATTAATCTTCAAGTAGACTATTTTTCCATTCCATCAAAACAAATTATTGAACTCTCTAAAGGACATATAAAAAATAATATTGAACACTATGAAAAACTTTCAAAATGGAATAATGTTTTGGATAAAAATTCTGTTGAGGCAGGAATATATATTGAATGGCAAAATCAGATTTATTTTGAATTTATAAAAGAGTTTGTACCAAAGGAAGCACAAAAGTATATTGAAGTTCAAATTTATAGAGTTATTGAAGGTATATCAAAAATGGGTGATAAACAAAAAAGTCAGTTTCTTGACAAGACCTTTGATCTAGCGATAAAAAATTTAAAAGAGAAATATGGTACAGAATCAAGTGGTTGGGTTTATGGGCAAGATAATTACAAACATGTAAAGATATATCATCCGCTTGAAAAAGTTGTTAATGACTCAATTAAGGAAATAATTGCATTAAAAACTTATCCTAGAGGAGGAGATGGATACACACCAGGATCAACATCTAATGATTTAAATCAAAAATCAGGTGGAAGTTTTAGAGTAGTAATTAATACAAAAGATTGGGATAATAGTTTTGCAACTAATTCCCCTGGACAATCAGGTAATCCTAAAAGTAAGTTTTATAAAAATCTTTATGAAGACTGGGCAAATGATAAGTATTTTCCTCTTCTTTACTCAAAAAATAAAATATTAATGAATCTTAGTGAGAGGAAGGTATATAGACCCTTAAATCAATCTGAGTAAATCTTTACTGTTAAGTTTCCATTTTTATCTATAGAGGCCCTATACATTCCAGCCGTATTAAATTCCATTGATATGTTGGCTTTATTATCTAGTCCTATCACACCACCGTCTCCACCAGTTCTCATTACTTTATCTAAAGAATTAAGAGATGCTTCTTCAATGCTTTTTCTATCATAAATTATCTGCGCAGCTATATCATATGCAACAACATTTCTCATAAAATGTTCACCCCACCCAGTTGTTGAAATACCACAACAATCATTATTGGCATATGTACCAGCACCAATTATTGGGACATCCCCTATTCTTCCCCATTTTTTATTTGTTGTTCCTCCGGTTGAAGTTCCCGATGATATATTTCCCATCTTATCAATTGCAACACAACCAACTGTTCCATATTTAGAGTCTTTAATAAAATTATCTTCAATTGAAACTATATCATCTTCTTTAGCTTTTCTCAGAGATCTTAAACGTCTTTCAGTAATAAAATATGAGTTAGGAACAGTATCTAAACCCATTTCTATTGCAAAATCATCAGCACCATTTGAGGAAAGTAAAACATGTGGTGATTCTTTCATAACGGAAATTGCGGCACTAATAGGATTTTTGATGTATTTTGATCCAGCTATTGCTCCAGCATCAAGATTATTACCTTCCATAAAAGATGCATCTAAACTAGCTGTTGCTTGATTAGTCAGTGCTGCCCCAATCCCAGCATTAAACAACGGCGAATCTTCCATTATCTTTATTGTCTCTTCAACAGCAGATTGACTTGAGCCACCGTTATTTAATATATCATAGCCAGTTTTAACAGCTTCTTCTAATTTATTTAAATATGCAGATTCTAGCTCTGGAGTCATATTTTCTTTTAAAATTGTACCTGCACCACCATGAATAACTATCGCGATGTTCTTTTGTGATTCACTTGATTGACACGAGTAAATAAAGAGTATGATTAATGAAATTATAATTCTTTTCATCATATTGAATTTTATTAAAATATACTTATATTATATTAAAACTAATCACATATGAAATATTTAATTCTTTTTTTGTCAATTTTCTACACAGTTATTATCAATTCACAAATTGATAATATTGCTGAAAAACTTGGCTATGACAAAGACGCAAAATTGCTAATTATTCATGCTGATGATATCGGTATTGCACACTCGATTAATATTGCATCATTTGATGCTTATAAAAATAAAGGTATAAACTCTGGATCCGTAATGATGATATCTCCTTGGGTAAAAGAGGTTGCTGAATTTCATAAAGATTATCCCCAATATGATATTGGAGTTCACCTTACCCTTACTGCAGAGTGGAAAAATTATAAATGGGGCGGACTCTCATCTTCTAATGAAATTCAATCTTTACTTAATGATGATAACGAATTTTATGACAATACCAGAGATGTCAATATAAATGCTGATCCTGAAGAAGTTAGAAAAGAACTCCAGGCCCAAATTGATTACGCAAGATCTCTAGGAATAAATCCATCACACATTGATTCACACATGGGGGCAATAGCTGTAAATAAAGATATATGGAGAGTTTACATAGAGGTTGGTCACAAAAATAAATTAGTATCTATGGCAATAAAATCAAGGATATCTAGCTTGTTTGATGAGGACTTTCCTGTTCCTGATTACATTGTTCCCGTAAATGATATGTATATGCTTTATCCTGAAGCAGACAGAACATCATTGGAAAGTATTGCAGGTGAAGACATTGCTAACACTTTAATTGTAAATGATGTGTATAAATATGATGATTTTTTTAAACTATATTCCTCTAAAGTAGAGTCATTATCTCCAGGATTAAACGTTTTTTTACTTCACCTAGGTTATGATAATGAGGAGCTTAGGGCAGTAACTGTTGATCATCCAGAGTATGGCTCTCTTTGGAGACAACTAGACTATGATGTTTTTAATTCAACAGAGTTCAAGAAAGTATTAAAAGATAATGATATAAAACTTGTTACCTGGGGAGATATAAAAAAAGTTGTTTACGGAGAATAATAAAAATTTTCTCATAATATAATTTTAAATTAATTAAGTTTTTAACTTATAAATTAAATTATTAATGTCTTATTTATTTTTATTATTTTTTTAAATTTATTTTATGGAAAAAAATATTTCAAAAGTGAGAGCTCATGATGCAATTGTTGGTATGACATACCTTGTTTCAGTTGTTGGATCAATGTTTGTTAGTGCTAATCTTATTTATTTAGCTATAGGTGTTGGTTTTCTTCAAATTATTAGTCCTTTTACAAAGTTTTGTCCAGTATATTTTATACTCAATAAGATGATGCCTGACACTGAACCTATTCAAAATGGAAAATAAGATCTTTTGACCAATTGAGTATAAGTTTATTTATTTAGAATTGCGCCATTATGAAAATTAATTTCAGTAAATACAATGGTGCAGGAAATGATTTTATCTTAATTGACGATAGAGATAATTTTATTAATGATAATAAATTATTAATAAGCTATTTGTGTGATAGACATTTTGGAGTTGGAGCTGATGGTCTAATTATTCTAAAAGAATCTAATAGCTGTGATTTTGAAATTCTTCATTATACTTCCGATGGAAATTTGGGATCATTATGCGGAAATGGTTCCAGATGTGCTGTATTATTTGCGTATAATAAAGATATTATAGGAAGAAAAACAGTATTTAACGCTTTTGATGGTATTCATAGTGCCGAAATATTGGATAATGGGCTCATTAAAATGGAAATGAAAGTAAATTCTGATATAGTAAGTAATTCTTATGGAACATTTATTGATACGGGATCACCTCATTTAGTAATTGAAAAGAATGATACTGATAAATTAGACGTGAAAAATGAAGGAAGGTTAATTAGATATAATGATTTTTATAAAAAAGAAGGTGTAAACGTAAACTTTATTGAAAAGATTTCAGATAATCAATTTAAAATTAGAACATATGAAAGAGGAGTAGAAAATGAAACTCTCGCATGTGGAACTGGCTCTACTGCTTCTGCTATATGTATGAATTTCTTAGGCAGGACAAATAGCTGCAATATTACTATGAAATGTAAAGGTGGAAATTTAAATGTTCAGTTTAGTTCATCTGAAAGAGGTTATCAAGAAATCAGCATAACCGGTCCGGCCAAGCTAGTCTTTGAAGGAACAATTTTAGTTAAAATATAAACTTACAAAGGATAACTCCAATCAAGATACCCTCCATCCAAGTCAGTATAAGCACTTGATATTTAGTCAAATTAAATTCTTTTGAAATTTTCCATATCATCTTATCATGCCACTTGAAGAAGTTGTTCATACTTAAAATTAATTATTTTTTGAATGCCAGTATGCTAATATTATGAATAGACCTTGAAATGGAAGCCTTATTATTGTTTGTTGTTTGGAAACTTCCAAAATTGACTGAGAAAGTTCACTCTCAACTAAGTGAATATTAGCCGGAAATACAATTAATAACAATATAATAAGTCCATATGAGGCAAATTTTCTAGTTTTTCTGAAAGCTAATAATAATCCAAAAACAACTTCCATTAAGCCAGTTAAATAAACTAAAAATAAATGCATTGAAAGATAATTAGGCATTATTGCCAAGAAAAAATCTGGATCAATAAAATGTCTAACACCAACATAGGTATATGCAATTGACATAAAATATATTGTTAGAAGCTTTATATACTTCATCAAACAATTAAACTAATGTTTGTCGAAAAAAGCTTAACGGAGATAGACAAAAGAATTATTCCAAAAACTCTTCTGATTATTCCTATTCCATTTTTACCAAGGATTCTTTCAATTGTATTTGATGATTTAAGAATTATATATACAAAAAATGAATTTATAATAATAGCAATTATTACATTAATCAATTGATATTCAGCTCTTAATGATAGTAAAGTGGTTAGAGTACCGGCACCCGCAATAATAGGAAATGCTATTGGTACAATTGAAGCAGTCTCAGGTTCTTCACCTTGAAAAATTGTAACACCTAGAACCATTTCCAAAGCAATAAAAAAAATAACAATTGCACCAGCTACTGCAAATGAATTAATATCTATACCGATTAGGTTCAATATTTCTTCCCCAACAAAAAGGAATCCAATCATAATTGCCATAGAAACAAGAGTTGCTTTCTCTGATTGTATTTTACCTACCTTCTCCCTAAGTGATATAACTATTGGTGTTGCACCTATTATATCAATTACAGCAAAAAGAATCATGCTAGCAGTAAATATTTCTTTAAAATCCATTGGTTTTTTTTTGCAAATATAATCATAAGGAGAAAAGATCAATACTTAGGTGTATGAGAAAATATTCCTGAACTAAATCTACAAATGTAGCAGCAAATAAGTTTCTTGATTGGGGCGTATCTCTTAACCCCTGAAATGGGAATTCAAGTTGGATAGAGCTAAAATTAAAATTTCTGTTAGTACCATATCTAAATGTGTTGTATCCTCCACTAAAATATCTCATGCCCTCCGGGCTTCTACTTTGAGGACTTGGTAAGGCTGTATATTTATTATCTTCAAATAATGCGCCAAGGCTACTTGGACCACTTAATAACTCTGACAAAGTTTGACCTGAAGAATTTATGAGACTATATATGCTAACATCATTTATGGATATATTTTGATCTATGTAATCATTTGAATTATCTAATTCATCAGATGTTAATAGATATCCAATCCATGTTCTTAAATCATTAAATCCATCTGGGTTGATTCCATGTCCATGAATATCAAATAAGATACCTGTTCCAAATTTTATAATGATATCCTCTCTTGCTTTTTCAATGTAAAAGTGAAATTCATCAAATGCTCTTTCAGCATAAATATTTCCTTGAGCAGCTTCGACTCGCTCTCTATTAGCATCAAGTTTTGTTCTTTTAAGATTATTGATAATTACATAGGGTCTAATATTATAATTTGAATAAAAATAATTTTTAATTGCAATACCAAGTTCAATAGTATTTGAGTCTGTCACAGAAACACCGTAAGTTCTATTAGATATTTCGGACGGAGAAATATCACCACCATGAGGTATACTCAGAATAACCGGAATATTTCCAGGATAATATGTTGTATACCCATTTCTTCCCTGATAAGTTTGCCCATAGTTAAAGGGACCGTCTTCTCCAAGATTAGGAAATTCAATGGCATTTACAACACTATTTTTTTTGTCCTCTTCTTTATTACATGAGAAAAAAGAAAATAAGATTAAAGAGACAAGAAGTTTAATAGTGTATGTCATTGATTATCAATATATGATATTTAAAATTATGTTAAAACATTTATTAAATAAAAGTTAAACAGTAATATATCTTTTTCATAGTTGATTTTAAATAGAAAATTTGTTTTAAATAAACTAAGTATAATATGTTAATAAATTATTTTAAATATTCGATTTTAAGTCTTGTATTATCTTCTAATCTAAATGATATGAACATCGTTGAAACAGCTGTTTCAAACGATAATTTTTCAACTTTAGTTGCAGCTGTACAAGCAGGTGAATTAGTAGATGCACTTTCATCAGAAGGCCCGTTTACAGTTTTTGCCCCAACTAACGATGGTTTTGACAAATTACCTGAAGGAACTTTAGGTACACTTTTAAAGCCTGAGAACAAATCAACTTTACAGTCTATTTTAAAATATCATGTCGTTGCTGGACAATTTATGGCAGGAGATGTCGTAAATGCCATAAATGACAATGGTGGACAGTTTACTGTTGAAACTTTACAAGGTACTGAGCTAACTCTAAAATTATGGGAAGGCAGCGTCTATGTAAAAGATGCAAATGGAAACAAAGCTAAAGTTGTAATCGCAGATGTTGAAACTTCTAATGGAGTAATACATGCAATTGATAATGTAGTGCTTCCAGAATAGTTGATTTTAATTATTTTGTTTGGTGAAAGAGCCCGTTGGGCTCTTTCTTTACTACAATAAATAAAGGCTCCACTAAGGAGCCTTTACTTTTTACATTAGAAAAATTTAATATTTGTCTAATTATTAATTTGGCTTTTTATATCACTTGGAAGCATGTTGTCTACTCTTTGGAGAGAAATAACATCTCTACCCCAATCTAAAATAGATTTATTAGTAGCATTTGAATCATGCTCATACTGTTTCCATCCAAATAATTCGTTATACATTTCTTCAAAAGTTTGGTCTGAATTTCCCCAATGAGGATATTCATCAAATCCTCTAAAGGTAGCATATGTATTAGGGTTACCACCAGATACTAATTGAAAAGCTCTTATCAAGGTTTTAGCTGACATAATTTCATCAAGAACTTGACCGGATCTATAGATTGTTTTTCTTACGTTATCATCTTGACCAGGTTTACTAACCCATATTGATCTTTCCAAGAATTTTGGTGGTGGACCGTCTTCTCCAACATTGGCCCAATTCAAAAGTTGCCAGGTTTGCATACCTGAAGCACTTTTAACATATGGCGCTACATTTTTTTCCCAATATTCTCCTTCATCATCTGATAATAGGTTATTATAGTTAGAAGAATTTTGAAATATTAATAGTCTTAAATAAGAGCCTTCATTTTGTCCACTAAGAATACGATAAGTTATTATGTAACTTCCTTCTTTGTTATTGAACATTTGAGTCTTTTTAGCAGCAGCCGCTTCAAACTTTTCTCTCATTCCGTCCTTAGGTGTATATACAAATGCTGAGAGATATGTTGCGTCAGGATTTCTTTGTGAAAAAGATGAAAAAGTTACTACTAAAGCTAATAATGTAAATATTAAATTTTTCATATTAATTTGATTTATGATTAAATTTAAATATACTAAAGAAAGGGAGAAAATGATAATAGTTACAGTTTATTTATCTTCTTTTTTTTAAAATAAACCTTAGAGCTAAAACAATAAATATAATTGTGAAAATTATTCTAAAAAATTCTGTTTCATTCATATAATTAACTTGAAAGTATAATTAAATCTATTGAAAATCGATTAAAATTCTGTAAATTAAGGTATGGAATCTTTAATTTTCTTTATTGGATTTATAGTTTTTGTTCTTATGCTAGCAGGATTACTGATACTATTTTCAAAACACTCCTAGTTTTTTGAAGAATTTTTTTAAAATACTATTCTTTTTTATTTCATTTTATTTATTGAGTTGTAATAATCTTAATTTAGATTCAGTTTCTTATTCAAGAATTGAATTAATTGGGCCAGAAAGCAAAATTATATCTGATGTAATTAATATTTATAAAGATTCAATTGACATTAGTTTGGATAATGTAATTGGCTTTTCAGATCGATTATACACCAAAGCAGACTTTGACTCTAAAAATTTTAATTCAACGCTAGGCAACTTAATTGCAGATATTATATATATTCAGTCTGATTCTTTATTTTGGGTTCAAGAAAATAAAAATATTGACTTTGTTATTCAAAATCATGGTGGAATTAGAGCAGCTCTTCCAAAAGGTGATGTAAAATTGAGTGATGCATATAAAATACTTCCATTTGAAAATGAGATTGTAATCGTTGAAATGAATGGAGAATCTATTAATGAAATAGTTTCTTTTCTTAAAAAAGAAAAAATTCCCCATCCATTCTCAGGATTGGAAATTAATGGAAATACTGTTTTAATTAAAAATAAACCAATTATGCCCTCTAATAAATATTATATCGCTATAAATGACTATTTATTGACAGGAGGTGATAATATGTTTTTCTTCAACAAGAATAAAAATATTTACAGGCTAGGGTTTACTCCAAGAGATGCATTTATTGATTACACAAAGTCAAACTTATATATATCATCAAAAATTGATAATCGTTTTATAAAAAATGAATAGAAGAAAATTTATTTATAACTCCAGCCTTGCATCACTGTCAGTAATGGGCTTAAATTCATGTAATTTAAACTCAAATAATCTCAAGATTACAATTCTTCACACTAATGATGTGCATAGTCAAATTGAACCATTTCCTTCTAACCATAACCAATATCCCAATAAAGGTGGATTTGCCAGAAGAGCTAGTTTATTTGAAGAAATAATAGACTCAAATCCAAATACATTAATCTTTGATGCTGGTGATATTTTTCAAGGAACACCATATTTTAATTTTTTTCAGGGTGATTTGGAGCTAGGTTTAATGAAAAAGATGGGATATAATGCAGCAACAATAGGAAATCATGAGTTTGATGCAGGCTTAAAGACGCTTAAACAAAATATTATAAATAATAACTTTCAATTTATATCATCAAATTATGATTTTACAAATACAGAATTGGAAGGTTTGGTAGATGATTACAAAATCTATAATAAGGGAGGAGTAAAAATTGGTGTCTTTGGTTTAGGTATTGAACTGAAAGGGCTTGTAAACCCTTTATTATTTCGCGAGACAAAATATTATGACCCTTTGGACTTAGCCAAAGATATGAGCTCTAAGCTAAAATTTGAAAAAGGATGTGATTTAGTCATTTGTATATCACATTTAGGTCATCAATATCAAAACGATAAGATTAGTGACACAAAACTTGCTGAATTAACATCAAATATTGATTTAATAATTGGCGGACATACTCATACACTTTTGAATGAACCATTAATTTTAAAAAATTTTTTAGGTAATGAGGTTATAATTAATCAAGTTGGATCTAGTGGTGTCTTTGTAGGTAGAATAGACTTTAATTTCACAAATAATTATATATTATCAGATAAATCTTTAGTTGAGGTATAAATTTTAAATCACTGTCTTTAAACACTTAATCATCTAAAAATAATAATAGTTGTGGGTGTATACAACCCAAATGAAAAAACTGTTATTAAACTATCCCAAATTGTATGTTTCACAATTAATTTATAGTCTTTCAAATCATTTAGCTCCTCTAATTTAGGAGTCCCTTCAGAAATTAAACCACCAATATAATTATGTTGTTTTACAGTCTTTTTAAAATTATCTTTTGGTCCATCTCCATAGGTAAAAGTATGAACACTACATGAGTTCAAAAGAATCAGACTAAAGAAAAGAAGATAAAATTTTCGCATATACTTAATTAAACAACTAAATTATAGTTTTTGCAGTACAATATTTTTCCACCTTACCTTAACGTTATCGCCCTCATGAATCTGCAGAGCTATTGCACCCTTTCCTTTTCCTATTAATTTATCCTCAAGCCTTATCATCTCTACACCATTTAACCAAGTTTTTACTTGATCACCTTTTACCATAATTTTCATTAAATTCCAATCCCCAACATTTAAATTTTCATCTTTTGGATTTGGTTTTATCAACCACTCTCTTCCATAAGATTCATATATTCCTCCTGTAAAAAAGCCAGGTGGTGCAATTTCTACTTGCCAACCGTTAATTATTACACCATCAAGTGTTGATCTAAAAAAGACTCCACTATTTCCATTAGATTCTTGCTTGAATTCAAGTGTTAACATAAAATCATCATAATATTCGGAAGTTGAAAGATATCCGTATTGACTATCTGGTCCATTTTCACAAACCAACTCTCCATTCTCCACATACCACTTTTCAGTTCCATGAATAATCCATCCAGATAAATCAATTCCGTTAAATAATTGAATTGACTCATTTTTTTCCTGGCTTAGTGGTGAAAATTCATTACAACTAAAAGAGATTAAAAAAAATAGAGATAGGGATAGCAATTTAGGTTTTATTATATTCATATAATTATAAATTTAGGTAATTTTATGAAATGAAAAGCACATTTAAAATTTCTGGAATGACTTGTAATGGTTGTAAATCAAAAGTAGAAGGTAAACTAGGTTCATTAGATGGAGTGTATGATGTCCAAGTAGATTTGACTATGAGTGAAGCTATTATTTATTCCAAAAATCCCATTAGCTTTTCTTTAATATCAGATTCTTTACCATCTAAATACAATGTTATAGACGATGAACATGTTCAAGATAATAAGACAATAAAGATAAGTAAGGTTAAACAACTTAAGCCCTTATTTATAATCTTTGGATATATATCAATTACAAGCATATTATTAAATTTTAAAGACTGGAATTCAACTAACGCAATGCTTGATTTTATGGGACTATTCTATATTATTTTTAGTTTTTTTAAAATTCTTGATGTAAGGGGTTTCTCAATATCATTTAGGATGTATGACCCACTTGCAAAAAAAATTACCATATATGGATTTATATATCCATTTATTGAAATATTGTTAGGTGTAATGTTTTTAACTAGAATTGAAGTTAATATAGCTTTATTGACAACAATTGTGATTTTAGGAATTACATCTGCTGGAGTAACACAAACACTGCTAAATAAAAGGTCGATAAATTGTGCATGTCTTGGGACAACTTTGAAGCTTCCTATGACTGAAGCAACATTTATTGAAAATGCTATAATGATTATAATGGCAATTGTATTATTGACCTAATTAAAAAAACCCCAAGTTTCCTAGGGGTTTTTAAATTAATTTATGGTTGATAAATTAAATTATTGACTAGTCTACCCACATGATTTCTTGAACAACTACTCTTGCTAAAAAACCGTTAGGATCATACTCTTGAAATTTAGTACCCCTTGGAGCAGAGAAACTACCTTCTCCAGCTAAAGTACTTAAAGCGTCCGCAACTGTTTCATAACCGTCAAAAGTCATGACTGTCGAATTTGTTTGATTTACTCCTGTTATTTTAGTTGCAATTCCCCAATAAGCCCTACCATTCATATCATTCTCAAAAAATGGTTTCCAATACTTAAGATTATCTTCAACATAACCTTGTAAATTTACAGGTCTAGCATAATTCCATATTGCAGCCCCACCCAAGCCATTAATCTGACCTTGAATTTTCCAATGATTTGTTCCAGATCCATTATAATACTGAACAGTAGAAATATCACTATTTGATATACCAATTAATTCTTCAGGATTCCAGATTGACTGATCTGTCATTTGTTCAATAGTCTCATAAACATTTACAAATGCATGAGTCCATGTATCAGAATTTCCTCCTACTCTAGCAAAAAATCCCCAACCTAGTTGTTTCCCTGCATCTATATTAGCTTTTGCAACTTTTGACCAGTAAGTAGTTTCAAGTCTTGCAACTTCGGGTACATCCTCAAAGGACACGTTAATGTATGTAATTGAAAAATATTGAGCATTTACTCCTAGAGAAAATGCTATTAATGTAACTAAAAAAAGCTTTTTCATAATTTTAGATTTTAATTTGGTCAAATTTATTAATAAGAAAAGACTATAACAATATAGGTTTTACAAATTGTATATATGTTTATAAAATTTATCATTTTGATAATGTATGCATATTATTTTCATAAGATTCTCATTTTATATGATAATTTTATTTATTTATTGTAATATTTAATTACCAAAAACAAACCGTAATACAATCAATAACTATAATTTTAGAATAAAACATCAAATTGGCATTGATGACAATAATGATTTTTACATTGTATAAATAGTAATGAAACTCCATTGTTAAGTAGATAGCAAATTAAGTATCATAAATTTGATATGAAAATCTTCGAAATATCTATAAAAAAGCCCCTGCAAGAGGGGCTTATATTACATTAAGTTTAAAATTTAATCTACCCACATTACATCTGAAACAATAACTTGAGCAGTCCATCCATCAGGATCATATTCATTCATTTTTGAACCTCTTAATGAAGCTCCTTCATACTGATTTAAAGCCTCTAAAGCATCTGCTAAAGATGGATATCTGTCCCATGTCATGACTGAAGACAAATTCTGACTTCGGTTATTGAGCTTTAAACCAACCCCCCAACTAATTCTTCCACCCATGTCGCTTTCAAATTGTTTCTTCCATAGAGTCTTATTTTCATTTATAAAACCTGCCAAGTTTTCAGGTCTCGCAAAATTCCAAACTGTTACACTCTCAGATGTTCTTTCGCCGGCACTTAATGAGGTTTGCACAGCCCAATTTTGAAAGTTAAATCCACCATCAGTAAGCTCAACAGTGTTTAATAAAGATGGG
The DNA here is from genome assembly GCA_902523665.1 of uncultured Bacteroidota bacterium. Classification (GTDB taxonomy): domain Bacteria; phylum Bacteroidota; class Bacteroidia; order Flavobacteriales; family Flavobacteriaceae; genus Marisimplicoccus. Next base: position 16,600 of record CABZAD010000018.1, read on the forward strand.
TTAATTCCTAAAACAGATGAAGGGTCCCAATTTGAAGGAGAGTTTGCAAGATCTTCTGCTGTTTCATAGACATTGACAAATGCATGAGTCCAGCCAGTGGGTACGCCGCCTACAGCAGCAACAAGTCCCCACGCTGACTGTTTTCCTGAATCAATTGCAGCTTTCGCAACTTTTGACCAATAAGTAGTCTCAATGCTAGCAAATTCTGCTTGATTTTCCGGAGGTACGTTTACATAAGTTATTGAATAGTATTGCGCATTTAATGCAAATCCAATTGTAATAAATATTGTAGTTAATAATTTTTTCATTGTTGTTTGTTTTATGATTAAAAATTAAATTTATACAAAAAATTATTAGTTAAAAATTATTTTTTAAAATATTATTTTGAGCTAATAAAATAAAAAATGGGATTTTTAAGACCTTTTATTATACTTATTATAATTATGGCAATTTTTAGTGTTATACTCAGTTTCTTTTCATGACAGAAGAATATTTCTTTCAATGTCCTTATTGTTGGAAAGAGATATCAATGATATTTGATAAATCAGTTTACAATGATTCTTACATAGAAGATTGTGAGGTTTGTTGTAATCCTATTGAAATAATCTATTCCTCTGATGGGAACGATATAACTGGTTTTTCAGCAAATTCAATTGATCAGTAGTCTAACATTTTATATATTTAACAATATGACAGAACAAGATATCATTAAAGCTCAAAATTTATGGTCAGAAGGAATAATTAAAATGGGGCAAATATCTAATGATATAGCATCACTTGAAATTTACGCAAGTAATTTTTTAGACAGATTGTATAATTTTGAAGATAAAGTGCTTTTTAAACCAACAAAAGCAAAGAATTTTCAATTTAGAAATAATAAAAAGTCTGCCATGTCCTATTTTATAGCAGGAGATACTAGGGAATGTGCTGAGGATAAAGGTTTTGCATTATCTAATTGGTCTAAAATTACTTTTGAAAACTCAGATATAATTCTAGCAGAAGAAAGTGCCTTGGCTATGGGGAATTACACATTTGAAAATGGAAACTTAAAAATTAAGGCAGAATTCTCATTTGGATATAAAAAAATAAATGGATTATTAAAAATTAATCTTCACCATTCATCAATTCCATTTCAAGGATGAATTTATCTAGAATAATTTCAGGAACTATGAACTGGGGCAGTTGGGGAGTTAATTATTCCAAGAAAGAGATGCGACAGTTGATTACTGAGTCATTTGATTCTGGGATCAACTCTTTTGATCATGCTGACATATATGGTGGTTATACCACTGAGAAATCATTTGGTGCCGCCTTTGTAGACAATGGAATTAAAAGAGAAGATGTTTTTTTTATATCTAAATGTGGTATAATGTATCCAAGTGATAAGCTGCCAATTAAAATTAAGCATTATGACTACTCAGAAGATCATATAATAAAATCTGTTGACAATTCTTTAAAATATCTTAAAACTGATTACCTAGATTGCCTTTTACTTCATAGGCCGAGCCCGCTAATGGATATATCCATAATCTCTAACACGATAAATAATCTAATTAAAAGCGGTAAAATTAAAAGTTTTGGTGTCTCAAATTTTACAACTAGTCAAATGGAAATGTTCAAAGGTAAAGTTGAGATATTATACAATCAAATAAACTTGTCTCTTACCCATGTTGATCATATGTTTGATGGTACATTAGAATATATGCAGGCAAATAACATTTTACCAATGGCTTATAGTCCACTTGGCACATACTTTAAATATGAAAATAACGAGCTAAAAAAAGTAGTAGATAAGGTGAAGAACAAATATGATTGTACTGACTATGAATTACTTGTTTGTTGGTTGTTAAATCATCCATCTAAAATCTATCCAGTCATTGGAACCACAAAACCTGATAGAATGAGAAAAAGCATAAAATCACTTAAAATTCAGATTGATTTAATTGACTGGTTTGAGCTTTTAGAGGCAAGTCAAGGTAAAAGAGTACCTTAAAGAAAACCTATGTGTTGGTCCAACCAGTTTAATCTTCTGTCTATCCATTCTTTCATGAAAGTGATTTCTTCGTCATGACTATTTCCAATAAAAGAATTTGGCCATACCCATTTACCCAAAATTGGCCAATAAATAAAGTTATCATTTATTACATTGTTATTTGAAAGGAATTTTACATGAGAGTCTATTATATTATTTATAGTAATATTACTTAATTTATTTTGCCTAAGTTCTTCCCATCTATTTTTGAGTCTATCTTTGAAATATTCACTTTCCATTAATCTATCCCACCAAAAAGGTATTTGCCAAATGTCACCTGGACATACTGTGTTAAATTTATAGCCCCAACCAGATGCTTTATTACCTTCACAATAATTTGCGTTTCCAAATGCTAGATTAAAGTCCCATATTGGACCCATTTTTAATTTTTCATCAGGATCTTTATAGAGGAAAGTACTCAATCTATAGCCATCTATATTTTTAGTAAGTTCATTAATTATAAAAAAATCGATAAAACTTTCAATATCAATAAATTCTAAATAATCAGGACTTTCAGAGATATCAAAATTATCTTTAGCTAATTCAAATTCAAAACTATTTATAGAAGAAATTACATACTGTTTTTGATTATAATTTATTTCATTGGGCTTAGGATAATGATATGTAAAATAAATTTCAGATTCATCAGAAGTATTTCCTTTAGTATTATAATTTGATCTAAATGAAAACGTTTCACTGTAGCAAGTATTACAAATTGCTCCCTCGCCTGTGGGTTTATCAATCTTTACAATAAATCCTCCTTTATCTGAATTTTCATCAAATTTTGAAATGTTAACTCTATTTACATCTCTTTTAATTTTTTCCATTAGTATGTAGAGACCCTTATTTTTGTCATTAATGTATAAATTATAAAACTTAGTATTACTAGCTTTAAAACCAATACTATTAGATAGATCAAAAACAAGTTTATTTCTTATTAATGATTTATCGGTGTATGGGCCATATAAAATCCAATCCTCTTCGCTTGGAAAACCTCCAATACTTTCATCCTGATCCATAGTATAACTTAAGTTTTTTGTTTCAAAACCATAGGATTTTTTTGGAAAGATTTGAGATGAACTTCCTCTAATTTCTATTCCTATTTTAAAATTAGATTGAGTTTTATTTTCTATAACTGCAAGGTCAGCCATAACTTTTGGCTCATCAACTATTTCCCTGCCATTTGTATTAATTTTCATTGTTGGGAAATCTATACTAAGGTCTTCCAGCTCAACTGTAATTAATTCATTATCAATAG
>CABZAD010000019.1 GCA_902523665.1 uncultured Bacteroidota bacterium
CAATTATTATATCATCATTATCTATCATATCTGTTTCAATTTCTGCAATAACTTCTCCTACTTTAACTACATCATTCACTTCAAAATTCTTTTTAATAAGTTTTCCTTTGTATTCTGAGGGTACATCTGAGTCTACTTTGTCAGTGGCAATCTCAACTAAAGATTCATCAATTTCAACGGTGTCTCCAACATCTTTTAACCATTTGGTTATAGTTGCTTCAGCAATACTCTCTCCCATCTTAGGAAGCTTTAATTGATATTTTCCCATTAGAATAGTATTTGCAAATTTACAATATTAAATTATTACTGATTTGAAATATTGCTTTCATATGGACGTCTGTTTTGAATACTTCTTGCTAATGTAACTTCATCGGTATATTCTAATTGATCTCCAATAGGTATTCCTCTAGCTAAGATAGATACCTTAACATCAAGTTTATTTAATTTTTTAAATAAGTAAAAACTTGTGGTATCAGCCTCTATTGTTGCACTTAAAGCAAAAATAATTTCATTAACTTTCTTATCAATTATCTTTTTTTCAAGACTATTGATATTTAAGTCTTCAGGGCCTATTCCTTCAATTGGAGAAATGACTCCACCTAATACATGATACATTCCTTTATAAAGATTGGTATTCTCTATTGCAATAACATCTCTAATATCTTCAACTATGCATATTATCGATTGTTCTCTTGATGAATTTGAACAAATATCACAAATATCTTTATCAGAAATATTATGACATTCAGAACAATATTTAATCTGAGTTTTAAAGTCAAAAATACTTTCAGATAAGTCTCTTGAATATTCTTTTGGTTTTCTAAGTATTTCTAATGCAATTCTTAGTGCAGACCTTTTTCCAATTCCAGATAATTGTGAAATATTATATACTAAATTTTCAAGAAGTTTAGATGGAAATTCCATTAAGCTAATTTAGAAATATTCGTTGTAAGTTCTTTTGTATATTTATAAAAATGTTGTCTCCACAAATTATTTTATTTGCAATTGTATCTTATTTTTTGATACTAACTGCCATTTCGTATTTTACTGGTAAAGAAGATAATAATGAAACTTTTTTTAATGCAAAAAGGAGCTCAAATTGGGTTGTTGTAGCTTTTGGAATGGTTGGAGCTTCTCTTTCTGGAGTCACTTTTATTTCAGTGCCAGGATGGGTTGGAGAATCTAAATTCACATATTTTCAAGTTGTTATTGGATACTTAATCGGATACTTAATAGTGGCTAATTTATTATTACCTGTATACTATAACCATGGGTTAACATCTATATATGAGTATTTGAATGAACGCTTTGGAAAAAAGTCTCATTTAGTTGGATCAATTTCATTTTTAATATCAAGAATTTTAGGTGCATCTTTTAGATTATATTTAGTTGCAATTGTTCTTCAAGAATTTGTTCTAGATGATTTTGGAATACCTTATGAAATAACCGTAATTATATCAATCTCTTTAATATGGTTATATACTCGCAGGGGAGGAATAAAAACAATAGTTTGGACAGATACTATACAAACAACTTTAATGATTCTTGCAGTTGTGCTATCAATACATTATATAAATAAAGACATTGGATGGACTTTTGTTGAATTTGTTGGATCGACAGATTTTAAAGAGTTTAATCAAATATTTGTAACAGATAACATAATGGAGAGAAATTACTTTTTAAAATCTATTATTGGGGGTGCCTTTATAACAATTTGTATGACAGGTTTGGATCAAGACATGATGCAAAAGAATCTCACTTGTAGAAATTTAAATGATGCAAAAAAAAATATGATTGTTTTTAGTTTTATTCTTACTGCAGTGACATTTTTATTCATAGTCTTAGGTGCTCTTTTATATATATATTCAAATCAAAATGGAATTAATATTCCACTAGTTGATAATAGTCCAAGAACAGATCTTTTATTTCCTGAAATTGCACTAAGTTCAGGACTTGGAGGATTTTTAGGTATAACTTTCATATTAGGCCTAATAGCTGCTGCGTATAGTAGTGCCGATAGTGCTTTAACGTCACTGACTACTTCCTTTTGTGTTGATATATTAAAAATTGATAGTAAAAGATCAAATTCTAAAAGAACTAGAAAATATATTCATGTCCTAATGAGTATTTTACTCGTACTGGTGGTAATTTTCTTTAGGTATTATTTAGACAAGAATGTTATAGACAGCCTTTTAACTGTGGCACAGTATACATATGGACCACTTTTAGGTTTATTTGCCTTTGGGATATTTACTAATTATAAAGTAGATGATGATAAGGTCTATTTAGTAGTTATAATTAACATTTTTCTAATTATATTAATTGGAAATATTCCTCCTGAGGCAATTGGAGGCTACTCCATAGGATATGAACTACTGCCATTTAATGGATTAATTAACTTTATAGGTCTTTATTTAATTAGAAAATAATGTCAATTTGTCATACTTATTGATTGGTATTTTTTTTGCAATTAATATGTTAAAATATAATTATGCCTAAAGGAAAAATTAATGTTTCGGTTGAAAATATATTTCCACTTATAAAAAAGTTTTTATACAGTGATCAAGAAATTTTTTTAAGAGAACTTATTTCAAATGCTACAGACGCATTAACAAAGATTCAACACCTTTCAAGTATAGGAGAGGTGAAAGGTGAAATCGGTGAGCTTAGAGTTGAAATTAAAATTGACAAAAAGAAAAAAATACTTCAGATTATTGACAATGGAGTAGGTATGACTTCTCAGGAAGTAAAAAAATATATCAATGATGTTGCTTTTTCAGGAGCTGAGGAATTTCTTGAAAAGTATAAAGATACTTCAAAGGATACTGGCATAATAGGTCACTTTGGTCTTGGTTTTTACTCTTCTTTCATGGTTGCTGATAAAGTTGAAATTATTACTAAGTCATATAAAGATGATACTGCTGCTCATTGGGTTTGTGATGGCTCACCTGAGTACAGCATAAAAAAAAGTGATAAAAAAGATAGAGGTACTGAAATTCTTCTTCATATTTCAAAAGATTCTAAAGATTATCTTGAAGAGTCCAAAATTACAGAGTTACTAAACAAATATAATAAGTTTATGCCCCATCCTATCAAATTTGGGACAAAGGAAGAAACTATTCCTGGAAAAGAAGAAGGCAAAGATGAAAAAGTAACAGTTGATAATATAGTAAACAATCCAAATCCTGCATGGACTAGACCTCCATCAGAACTAAAAGATGAAGATTACAAACAATTTTACAGAGAATTATATCCGTATCAATTCGAAGAACCATTGTTTCACATTCATCTTAATGTTGATTATCCATTCAATCTGACAGGAATATTATATTTTCCAAAAATATCAAATGATCTTAATCTTCAAAAAGATAGAATTCAACTTTACCAAAATCAAGTATTTGTAACTGATAACGTTGAGGGTATTGTTCCAGAATTTTTAGGGTTATTAAAAGGAGTTATAGACTCTCCAGATATTCCTTTAAATGTTTCAAGAAGTTATCTTCAGTCTGATACTTCAGTGAAAAAAATTACCAACTATATTACCAGAAAAGTTGCTGATAAACTAAGCTCAATCTTCAAAAACGAGAGAGAAAATCTTGAAAGTAAGTGGAATGATATTAAAGTTGTTATCGAGTATGGTATGCTTACTGAAGATAAGTTTTATGATAAAGCAGAATCATTTAATCTGTATCCTTCTGTAGACGAAAAGTATTATACTTATCAAGAACTTGAAGACAAGGTAAAGGTTTTACAAACCGATAAGGATGAAAACTTAATTCTCCTATATGCTCAAAATAAAGATGAGCAATATACTTATATTGAGTCAGCAAAAGAGAAAGGTTATCAAGTTTTATTATTAGATTCACCTATCATACCTCATTTAATTCAAAAACTTGAGTCTAAGAAAGAAAAGCTAAAATTCTCAAGAGTAGATTCTGATACTCTAGAAAATTTGATTAAAAAAGATGATCAAGTTATCTCTAAATTGTCTGATGAAGAGAAAGAGAAGTTAAAACCAATGATTGAAAGTGCAGTTTCTAATGATAAATATACTGTTCAACTTGAGCCTTTAGATAGTGATTCATTACCATTTATGTTAGCTCAACCTGAGTTTATGAGAAGAATGAAGGAGATGCAACAAACAGGAGGAGGAGGCATGGGAACTATGCCTGATATGTACTCTTTGATTGTTAATACAAATCATGAGTTGGTGAGTAAAATATTAAATACTCGAACAGAGAAAAAAAGAAATAGTCTAATTAAACAGTCTGTAGATCTTGCAAAGCTTTCTCAAAATACTCTAACTGGTAAGGAACTTACTGAATTTATAAATAGAAGTATAGATTTAATCAAATAGGTAGTTAAGAACTGAGGCTAATCTCAAACCTCCTATTAAGAGCAAATCTCTTACAGTTTGAAAGTTTTCATACTGATATTCATATCCTAAGTTGTCATTAATTGAGACATCTTTGTAAATCTTTTTTGTGTAAGAATGTACTTCGTTAACCCAGTCGATTAGATCATCTCTTTCAAATTCTATTTCAAGCTTTTCAGGTGTAGGTAGGTTTTTAGCAAGTTCACTATAACTCATGTTATATCCATTAATCATATCTGAATCCCATACTCTATGTAAATTTGAATTTCTTCCAAACCATTTTACATAAATTCTGTTTCCACCCCTATCTTCATATCTACCAATATGCATTGGTTGGTGAAGGTCTCCAATAAAATGGATAAGTAGTTTTAAATAAAATGATTTTTCCGAATCTGTTGCTGAATCACTCTCAAGAATATCAAGACATGTATTTATTGCAATAAGAAGGTCCCCTTTTTCTGAAGGGACAGTATCTTCATAATCTTGATCTAATTCCATGTTGATAAAGTGCCAGTTGTAATACTTATCATATTTACTATCAGACTTTATATCGTCTGCATACGTTGATACAGTAACAATTGTTTCACCATTTAAGATTTCATTTATTTTATTATTTGCATTTTCAGTTAGATAAGATAATGCAACCTCAGACATAGCCCTGTGAGCAGTGGATCCCCAGTTTAAAGTTGAAGAAATACTAAGAACAAAGTAAATAAAAAGTCTCAAATTTTATGCTTAATTATAATCAAATATAATACAGTAAAAGGGATTATCTTATTTTGTAAATATTAATTTTACAATTAAAAACTAATTGAAAAAAATAACTTTATATTTTTTATTAATACTTAGCCCCAGTTTAATATTCTCTCAAGAATTACTTGTTAAATATACTGAGGATAAAATTATAATCGATGGTTTTCCAGATGATAATGCATGGAAAATATCTGAAACCGCGTCTGAGTTCTGGCAATATAGACCAACTGATTCTGTAAAAGCAATTAAACAAACAGAATTTAAAGCATTATTTGATAATGAGAATTTGTATTTTTTATTAAAAGCTAATACTAAAGAGAAAAAGTTTACTGTATATAATTTAGAAAGAGATTTTGAAACAAAAAGTGCAGATTACTTACAGTTAATCTTCGATACGTTTAATGATGGCTCAAACGCCTTTAAGTTTCAAACCAACCATCTAGGATTAAAAGGAGATATGTTGTTATCCACGACAAGTACTTTGGGGGGCAGAGGAATGAATCCAAATTGGGATGCAATATGGGAAGTTGAATCAAAATTATTTGATGATTCATATATAGCTGAAATTAAAATACCTTTTAATCAATTATACTTCTTAAAGGGAGCGAAAAGTTGGAGATTTAACATATATAGGAGTGATACTCAATCCTTAGAACACTCAACTTGGTCAAAGACTCCTCAGGAACAGAGAATTGGAGATCTTGCGTTTATGGGTAAAATTAATTTTGAAAGACCTTTAGGAGAATCAAAAAAACCTTTTTCTTTTATTCCCTATTTGAATGGATTAGTAGGTAAAGATTTCATAGACAATAACAATATAAGTAATTTTGATTACGGGATTGATTTAAAAATTCCAATTAGAAATTCTTTAAATATAGATTTAACCGTAAACCCAGATTTTTCTCAAGTTGAAGTTGATGATCAATTGGTTAATATAACAAGGTATGAGTTGAGATTACCCGAAAAAAGACAATTTTTTACACAAAACTCTGATCTTTTTTCAGATTTTGGACAACAGAGAGATGCTGAACCTTTCTTCTCAAGAAGGATTGGAATTTCTAGAGATATTGAGGGAAACACAATCGAAAATAAGATAATAAGTGGTTTAAAAATTAGTGGGAAAATAAATGATGACTTGAGAATTGGACTCTTAAGTGTCTTAACGGAAGAAAATCCAGACAAGGAAATACCTCAGAATAGCAGTTCTATACTTACTTTAAGAAAAAAAGTATTTGCAAGATCAAATTATTCATTTTTCTTCATAAACAGACAGAATACTAATAATTATAACTTTAAAGAAAATGAGAGATTTAATAGGGTTATTGGATTTGAATATAATCTTGCATCAAAAGATGGCAAATGGAAAGGAAAATCGTTTTTTCATAAGTCATTTAGACCAAAAGAAAATAGCAAAAGTAATTCATTCGGCTTAACTCTATCAAAAAATTCAAGAAAGCATTATTTAAGCTTTGGAAGTTCATATGTAGGTGATGATTTTCGATCAGACCTTGGATACTACAGAAGATATGGATTCATTAAATTAACACCATTTTATCAGTACAGGATTTATCCAAAAAGTAATGAAAAAATACTTAACTATGAGTTTCAAAATTACACTGCTTTAGTATATAGACCGAATAAAAATCAAACCTTTGAAGGAAGGTGGTTTATTTCTTCCTTTAAGGTGATATACAGAGATGTAAGTGAAATAGAAATAAAACAAAATATAAGAAAGGATTATTTGTACAATGATTTTGATCCAACAAGGACTGAGGGTTCAATCCCTCTTTCAGCAAACAGATTTTACTCATATACTGATTATGAACTATCTTATTCTTCACCAGACAGAAATTTATTTAAGTTTAGGTCTGGTATACAAATAGGAGATTTTTTCAGTGGTTCTAAGTTTTCATTCAACAATGAGTTAAAATACAGAATTCAACCGTATTTTAATACAAGCGTAAAAATTAATTTTGATTCAATTAAACTACCTAAACCACATACAAGTAAAGATATTTGGTTAATTAGTCCAAAATTTCAATTTACACCAAATAAAAAAATATCTTGGACTACTTATATTCAATATTCGAATCAATCAGAAAATCTTGGAATAAATTCTAGATTAAATTGGAGATTTGCTCCATTATCTGACTTATATTTAGTATATAATGATAACTATTTTTACACAAACAGTTTTGAACCTCAATTTAGATCAATAAATCTTAAATTAACATACTGGATAAATATTTAATATGAATAAAACTTTACTTGTTATAATTACTTCAGCTATAATTAGTTGTAGCTCAAATGAAAACAAAATGATTATTTCTGGAAATGTTGAAGGATTAATGAAAGGAACACTATATCTTCAACATGAAGAAGACTCTATAGTGGTTAATATAGATTCAGTTTATTTGAAGGGTGAAAGTAATTATAAATTAACGTCTAATATAAAAGAACCAGATATTTATTATCTATACTTAGAAAAGGAAGATGGAGATTCATTAAATGATATAATTCCATTTTTTGGAAATAAAGGTGAAATAGAAATTAATACAAGACTATCTACCTTTGACTCTAGTTATGAAATTACAGGATCAAAGAACAGTGATCTTCTGCAAGAATATAATTCTATAATTAGACAATACAATTCACAGAATCTAGATTTATTAGAGATATTTTACAATGCACAAATTGAAAATAATCAAAAAAGGATAGACTCCGTTAACTCAGAATTGGAAAACTTAATAAGAAAAAAATATTTATATACATTAAACTTTTCAATAACTAACTCTGAAAATGAAATATCGCCCTATATTGCAGTTAGTCAAATACCTGACGCTAATATTGAGTTACTTCGAAAATTATATGATACTCTTCCATTAGTAGTAAAAGATTCAAAATACGGAAAAATTTTAAGAAATATTACAATCGACTAACCACTATACTCAACAAAATTTCTTGGAGTTTCGTATAGTGTAATTTTAAGTTTATAACTATCATCAAAATGACCTACTAGTCTGTTATATATTAAAATTGCAATGTTCTCAGCAGAAGGATTAATTGTTTTAAAGTCGTCGATGTCAAGATTCAAATTTTTATGATCTAAATATTCCTCTACTTCATCTTTGATTATGTTTTTAAGCTTTCCTAAATCATAAACATATCCTGTTTCTTTATCAATCTCTCCAGTTAAGCTAACAATTAATTCATAATTATGACCATGGTAATTTTCATTAGCACATTTTCCAAAAACTTTCTTGTTTTTTTTGTCAGACCAATCAGATCTGAATAATTTGTGAGCTGCATTAAAATGCGCTTTTCTGCTGACTGTTACTTTCATTTTTTTAAATAATTATAAAAATACTTAAAAGCTATTTTAAACCAAACTGTATAATTATTTCCATTTGTTCTTATGTCTTCATTTAGTGAATCCATATCTATCCATTTAAAATCATCAACCTCATCTTTGTTAATTACTGGATCTTCATTATATATTCCATAAAAGACATGGTCAAATTCATACTCTGTTAAATCATTGTCAAGTTCTGCCCTGTATATAAAATCATGAACTTTTCTTAGACTTGTTTGAATACCCATTTCTTCGATAAGCCTTCTATTTGCTGCATCTAATGTTTTTTCACCTTCACGAGGATGGCTACAACATGTATTTGTCCATAACCCAGCAGAATGGTATTTTGAAGAAGCTCTTTTTTGAAGTAAAAGTTCATATTTACTATTAAATATAAAAACTGAAAATGCCCTATGAAGTAGACCTTTCTGATGAGCCTCAAGTTTTGGCATTAATCCAACCTGATTATCATTATTATCAACAAGAATTACATTTTCCTCAAACATTAAGTTTATTTAATAATTTAGCTCTTCTTCCTCCTTGTTAATAAGTAAGCTATTATACTCATCTTTTGGACCAACAATGATATCGTTGTATTTTCTCATACCAGTACCAGCTGGAATTTTGTGACCGACAATTACATTCTCTTTTAAGCCTTCTAACGTGTCATTCTTTCCATTAACTGCAGCCTCATTTAATACTTTTGTTGTTTCTTGGAAAGAAGCTGCTGAAATAAAAGATTTAGTTTGAAGCGCAGCCCTTGTAATACCTTGGAGTTGGGTAGAGGCAGTTGCAGGTTTTGCATCTCTTGAATCAACTAGTTTCTTGTCATCTCTTTTCAAAATTGAATTCTCATCTCTTAGATGCCTTGCTGAGACAATTTGTCCAACTTTAAGATTTTCACTATCACCTGCATCTTCAATAACTTTCATACCGTATAATTTATCATTTTGAGTTATAAACTCATCTTTATATATAATTTGATCTTCAAGGAACAAAGTGTCTCCAGTATCAATGATCTTGACCTTTCTCATCATTTGCCTGACTACGACCTCAAAATGCTTATCATTAATCTTTACACCTTGGAGCCTGTATACTTCCTGAACCTCGTTAACAAGATACTGCTGAACAGCAGATGGACCTTTAATATTCAGGATATCATTAGGAGTAATTGAGCCGTCTGACAGAGGCATTCCTGCCTTAATGAAGTCATTTTCTTGAACAAGAATTTGATTTGACAACTTAACTAAATATTTTTTTACATCACCAAATTTAGATTCAACAATAATCTCTCTATTTCCTCTTTTAATTTTTCCAAAAGATACAACACCATCAATTTCAGAAACAACAGCTGGATTCGACGGATTTCTTGCTTCAAATAATTCAGTCACTCTTGGTAATCCTCCAGTAATATCTCCTGATTTAGCTGATTTTCTTGGAATTTTCACTAAAATTTTCCCCTTTTCAATTGATTCATCCTCATTAACCATAATATGAGCACCAACTGGTAAGTTATAAGATCTAAGTGTTACCCCTTTTTTATCTTGGATAAGAAGTGTCGGGATAAGTTTTTTATCTCTTGAATCAATAATAACTTTTTCTTTGAATCCAGTTTGTTCATCAATCTCAACTTGATAAGTTTTACCAACTTCAATATTTTCATAAACAATTTTACCTGAAAATTCAGAAACAATCACACCATTAAATGGATCCCATTGACATACAATATCTCCCTTGGATAATTTTTGTCCATTTTTAATATTCAGATATGAACCATAAGGAATATTATTCGAACTTAAAATGTTCTTTGTTTTAGAATCTAAAATTTTAATTTCAGTAGTTCTTGATATTACAATATTAGAGGAGTTACCTTCACTATCTTTAGTCTTAACAACTTTTAGATCTTCAATTTCTGCAACTCCATCAAATTTAGATATTAAAGAATTCTCTTCAGAAATATTTCCAGCAACACCACCAACGTGGAATGTTCTAAGTGTTAATTGAGTTCCTGGCTCACCGATAGACTGAGCGGCAACTACACCGACAGCTTCTCCAATTTGAATGGACTTACCAGTTGCAAGATTTCTTCCGTAACAACTAGCACAGATTCCCTTTTTAGTCTCACATGTTAATGCAGACCTTACTTCAACAGAAGTAATCAGAGTATCTTCAATTTTTTCAATTGTATCTTCTTCGATTAAATTACCACCTTCAATTATTATCTCGTTAGTTGATGGATCAATTATATCATTGAGTGCAACTCTTCCTAAAATTCTTTCACCTAAAGTTTCAACAATCTCTTCATTCTTTTTTAGTGCAGTCACCTCAATTCCTCTAAGTGTTCCACAATCAAACTCATTAACAACAACATCTTGGGAAACATCATGTAATCTACGAGTCAAATATCCTGCATCGGCAGTCTTTAATGCAGTATCTGCAAGACCCTTTCTAGCACCATGTGTTGAGATGAAGTATTCTAAAATAGAGAGACCTTCTTTAAAGTTAGACAGTATAGGATTTTCAATAATCTCACCACCACCAACATTAGATTTTTTTGGCTTAGCCATCAATCCTCTCATTCCTGTAAGCTGCCTAATTTGTTCCTTAGAACCCCTTGCTCCTGAATCAAGCATCATGTATACTGAATTAAACCCTTGCTGATCCTCACTAATTTGTTTCATTGCAAGCTCAGTTAATGTAGCATTAGCAGATGTCCAAACATCAATAACTTGGTTATATCTTTCATTATTAGTAATAAGACCCATATTATAATTACCTATAATACCGTCAACCTGATTATTTGCATCGTTAATAAGATGTTGTTTTTGTTCAGGTATTATAATATCACCTAAGCTAAAAGATAATCCACCTTTAAATGCAAATGCATAACCAAGATCTTTTATTTTGTCTAAAAATTCCGCAGTCTCAGGAACTGATGTAGCGTGGAGAATCTGACCAATAATTTCTCTAAGATTTTTCTTTGTAAGAACTTCATTAAAGAATCCTGCTTTTTCTGGAACTACTTCATTAAAGAATATTCTTCCTGGAGTGGTCTCTATAATTTCATATGAATCGTCAGATTCAGATGTTTTTATCTTACATTTTATAATAGCATTTAAATCTACGATTTTTTCATTATGTGCCATATTGACCTCTTCGGGAGAGTAGAAAGTCAATCCTTCTCCCTTAAGCTCAAGTGATTCAGAAGATTTTCTCGATTTTGTCATATAATAAAGACCTAAAACCATATCTTGAGAAGGGACTGTAATTGGAGAACCATTAGCTGGATTCAATATATTGTGGGAACCAAGCATCAACATTTGCGCCTCTAAAATAGCCTCTGGACCCAATGGAAGGTGAACCGCCATTTGATCACCATCAAAGTCAGCATTAAATGCAGTACATGTTAATGGATGAAGCTGAATAGCTTTTCCTTCAATAAGCTTTGGCTGAAACGCTTGTATTCCAAGTCTATGTAAAGTAGGAGCCCTATTAAGTAATACGGGGTGCCCTTTCAGGACATTCTCTAATATATCCCATACAACTGGTTCTCTTCTGTCAATAATTTTTTTAGCAGATTTCACTGTTTTGACAATTCCTCTTTCAATTAACTTTCTAATTATAAATGGCTTATATAACTCCGCTGCCATATCTTTTGGCAATCCACATTCATATAATTTCAGTTCTGGCCCTACAACAATTACTGATCTAGCAGAGTAGTCTACTCTTTTTCCTAGAAGATTTTGTCTAAAACGCCCTTGTTTCCCTTTCAGAGAGTCAGATAATGATTTTAAAGGTCTATTAGATTCTGTTTTAACTGCTGAAGATTTTCTAGTGTTGTCAAATAAGGAATCTACAGACTCTTGAAGCATTCTTTTTTCATTTCTTAAAATTACTTCAGGAGCTTTAATTTCAACTAGTCTTTTTAACCTATTGTTTCTAATAATTACTCTTCTGTATAAATCATTAAGATCAGAAGTAGCAAATCTTCCACCATCTAAAGGCACAAGTGGTCTTAATTCAGGCGGAATAACAGGAATTACTTTAACTACCATCCACTCTGGTAGGTTTTCCTTTCTTTCATTTCCTTCTCTAAATGATTCAACAACCTGTAGTCTTTTTAAAGCCTCAGTTTTTCTTTGTTTTGAAGTCTCATTATTTGCTTTATGCCTTAATTCGTAAGAAAGTTCTTCCAGATCAATCCTTGATAACAAATCAATCAAACATTCTGCACCCATTTTTGCTATGAATTTTCTCTCATCAGCATCATCTAAAAATTGATTGTCTGCTGGAAGGGATTCTATTATTGTTAAATATTCTTCTTCTGTTAAAAAGTCCATCTTATTAACAGACTCACCTTCTGCATTTTTTGCCTCTCCAGGCTGAATAACAACATATCTTTCATAATAAATAATCATATCTAGCTTCTTTGAAGGTAATCCTAAGAGATATCCTATTTTATTTGGCAGAGACTTGAAATACCATATGTGTGCAACTGGCACCACAAGATTAATATGACCAACTCTGTCTCGTCTTACTTTCTTTTCAGTTACCTCAACACCACATCTATCACAAACAATACCTTTATATCTTATTCTTTTGTATTTACCACATGCACACTCGTAGTCTTTAACTGGACCGAAGATCCTCTCACAAAACAACCCATCTCTTTCTGGTTTATGAGTTCTGTAGTTTATAGTTTCAGGCTTTAATACCTCACCTCTAGAGTTACCAAGAATAACCTCGGGTGAAGATAACCCGATTGAAATTGTATTAAACTTCTTTTGTGTCAATAATTCGTTGTTTTTAACCATTTTTATTTTATAATTTATTTTTCTTCTAATCTAATATCTAAACCAAGACCCTTTAATTCATGCATCAATACATTGAATGACTCTGGAAGACCAGCGTCAGGCAGATTTTCACCTTTAACAATTGATTCATAAGCTTTCGCCCTACCTATAACATCATCTGATTTTATAGTTAATATTTCTTGAAGTGCACTTGATGCTCCATATGCTTCAAGGGCCCATACCTCCATTTCACCAAATCTTTGACCACCGAACTGTGCTTTACCTCCTAGAGGTTGCTGAGTAATTAAACTATATGGACCAATAGATCGAGAATGCATCTTGTCATCAACCATATGCCCAAGTTTTAACATGTATATAACTCCAACAGTAGCAGCTTGATCAAATTTTTCACCGGTGCCCCCATCGTATAAGTAAGTGTGACCAAATCTTGGTAAACCTGCTTCATCCGTAAGCTGATTTATTTCATCAATTGTTGCTCCGTCAAAAATTGGTGTTGAAAACTTTCTACCAAGTTCTTTTCCTGCCCATCCAAGAACAGTTTCATAAATTTGTCCAATATTCATCCTGGATGGAACACCAAGGGGATTTAGAACAATATCAACTGGTGTACCATCCTCTAAGAAAGGCATATCCTCTTGTCTAACAATCCTTGCAACAATACCTTTATTTCCATGCCTACCAGCCATCTTATCTCCAACTTTAAGTTTTCTTTTCTTTGCTATGTATACCTTTGCAAGTTTTTTAATTCCGGCTGGAAGTTCATCTCCTACACTTATTGTAAATTTTTCTCTTCTAAGTGAGCCTTGAATATCATTTTCTTGAATTCTATAGTTATGTAGAAGTGATGATATTGTGGCGTTCAGATCATCGGATGTGGTCCAAACTCCCTTTGTTAAATGAGTAAAGTCCTCAATATTAGCTAACATCTTATTTGTAAATTTCTTTCCTTTAACAAGGACTTCGTCACCAAGATCATTGAATACACCTTGACAAGTCTTTCCATTTACAACAGATGAAAGTTTATCAACGAGCTTTAGCCTTAGATCTTTAAGAATTGAATCGTACTTAGTTTCTAATAACTCTAAATCAACTTTATCTTGAGATCTTCTTCTCTTATCTTTAAGAGATCTAACGAATAATTTCTTGTCGATAACAATTCCATTGAGTGATGGCGGAGCTTTCAATGATGCATCTTTAACATCTCCTGCTTTATCTCCAAATATTGCTCTAAGTAATTTTTCTTCTGGTGTTGGATCAGATTCACCTTTAGGAGTTATTTTTCCAATAAGAATGTCACCTGGAGTCACATCAGCTCCAACTCTAATCATACCATTTTCATCAAGTTCTTTTGTTGCCTCCTCACTAACATTAGGGATGTCATCAGTAAGTTCCTCAGTTCCTAACTTTGTGTCTCTTACATCTATTGAATATTCATCTATATGTATTGAAGTAAATATATCTTCTCTCACAACTTTCTCAGATATAACAATTGCATCCTCAAAATTATATCCTTTCCATGGCATAAATGCAACTTTAAGGTTTCTACCAAGAGCTAATTCTCCATTTTGGGTAGCATATCCCTCACAAAGAACCTGACCTTTTATTACTTGGTCACCTTTACTTACAATTGGTTTTAAATTAATACATGAGCCTTGATTGGTTTTTTGGAATTTAATAAGATTGTAAACCTTTGTGTCGTCTTCAAAATTTAATAGTTTCTCATCACTAGAAAGCTTGTATTTAATTACAATTTTATTAGCATCTACATAATCAACAACACCATCTCTTTCCGCATTTATAAGAACTCTTGAATCAATCGCAACTGATCTCTCTAGTCCTGTTCCTACTATTGGAGATTCCGGTTTTAAGAGAGGTACAGCTTGACGCATCATATTTGATCCCATTAATGCACGGTTTGCATCATCATGTTCTAAGAAAGGTATCAAAGAAGCTGAAATTGATGCAATTTGATTTGGAGCTACATCAGTATAATTTATATTATCTGGAGTAACAACAGGAAAGTCTGCTTGATCTCGTGCAATTACTTTTTCAGATTTTATTTTACCAGAGCCATCATAATCAATGTTAGCTTGAGCAATAAGCTTGTTTTCTTCTTCCTCTGCAGTCAAATAAGTTATATTCTTAAGGTCAATTTTCCCATTTTTTACATGTCTATATGGAGTCTCGATAAATCCAAGGTTATTAACTCTTGCATATACAGAAAGAGATGAAATAAGGCCAATGTTTGGACCTTCAGGAGTTTCAATTGGACATAATCTTCCATAGTGAGTATAATGAACATCTCTTACCTCAAACCCTGCTCTTTCTCTTGATAAACCACCAGGGCCAAGTGCAGAAAGTCTTCTTTTATGTGTAATCTCTGCAAGTGGATTTGTCTGATCCATAAATTGAGAAAGTTGATTTGTACCAAAAAAGGTATTAATTACAGAAGATAATGTTTTTGCATTAATTAAGTCAATAGGTGTAAAAACTTCATTGTCTCTTACATTCATTCTTTCCCTTATTGTTCTAGCCATTCTTGCAAGTCCAACACCAAATTGGGATGAAAGTTGCTCGCCTACCGTCCTAACTCTTCTATTTGAAAGGTGATCAATATCGTCGATTTCAGCCTTAGAGTTAATCAACTCTATTAGGTATTTAATAATAGTTGTAATATCAAGTCTTGTTAAAGTTCTCTCTTCCATATCAACATCGAGATTCAACTTCTTATTCATTCTGTATCTTCCTACCTCTCCTAAATTATACCTTTGGTCAGAAAAAAACAATTTGTCAATAATGCCTCTGGCAGTCTCTTCATCCGGTGGTTCAGCATTTCTTAATTGCCTGTAAATATATTCAACTGCTTCTTTTTCTGTGTTTGTTTGATCTTTTTGAAGAGTGTTATAAATAATTGCGTAATCTGAATTTTGTGCATCTTCTTTGTGAATTAATATAGTTTTGACATCAGCGTCTAGTATCTGTTCAATATGATCTTTTTCAATCACAGTATCTCTATCAATAATTATTTCATTTCTTTCTATTGAAATAACTTCACCAGTATCCTCATCAACAAAGTCCTCGTGCCATGTTCTTAAAACTCTAGCTGCTAATTTTCTGTTTAATGCTTTTTTTAGTCCTGCTTTTGTTACTTTTATTTCTTCAGCTAAATCAAAAATTTCTAGTATTTCTTTGTCCCCCTGATATCCAATAGCTCTAAATAATGTTGTAACAGGTAATTTTTTCTTTCTATCTATGTAAGCATACATTACACTGTTAATGTCAGTAGCAAATTCAATCCAAGAGCCTTTGAAAGGAATAACCCTTGCAGAATAAAGTTTAGTTCCATTAGCATGAAAAGACTGTCCAAAAAATACACCAGGGGATCTATGAAGCTGAGAAACTACAACTCTCTCAGCACCATTAATTATAAAGGTTCCACTAGGAGTCATGTAAGGTATTGATCCTAAAAATACATCTTGTACTATAGTTTCAAAGTCCTCATGTTCAACATCTGTACAATAAAGCTTAAGTCTTGCTTTCAAGGGAACTGAATAACTTAACCCTCTTTGAATACACTCATGCATTGAGTATCTTGGTGGATCAACAAAGTAATCTAAAAACTCCAGCACGAACTGATTTCTAGCGTCAGTAATTGGAAAGTTTTCTTTAAAAGTATTAAATAAACCTTCCTCAACTCTTTCATCAGACTTTGTTTCGAGTTGGAAGAAATCTTGAAATGACTTTATCTGAATATCTAAAAAGTCAGTTGCTACATTTGCAATTTTGGTGTTAGAAAAGTTTGTTCTCAATTTATTATTAGTCATATTTTAGAGTTTTGTTTAAACAAGCATAGGCCTTTAGATATAAATTCTAAAAGCCTAAAAATTGAAGTTATATTAACTTACTTAAGTTCAACCTCAGCTCCAGCTTCTTCAAGAGATTTCTTTAGTCCCTCAGCATCGTCTTTTGATACTGCTTCTTTAATTGAACTAGGAGTATTATCAACTAAATCTTTAGCTTCTTTAAGCCCCAATCCAGTTAACTCCTTAACCAATTTAACTACTGCAAGTTTTGAGCCTCCAGCTGATTTTAAAACAACATCAAATTCTGATTTCGCTTCAGCTGCATCAACTCCACCTGCACTAGGACCTGCTGCAACCGCCACTGCTGCTGATGCTGCAGGTTCGATACCATATTCATCTTTAAGAATATCAGCTAGTTCGTTAACTTCCTTAACTGTTAAACCAACTAACTGTTCTGCGACTTTTTTTAGATCTGCCATTATTAGAGTTTTTAATTATTAATTATTATTACACTTAATTTTTATTTGGGTTCATCTTTTGATTCACCCTCAGA
>CABZAD010000020.1 GCA_902523665.1 uncultured Bacteroidota bacterium
ACTATCTCGCTTTGTTGGGGTGGAAAGGAAAAGGTGACAATGAAAAATATTCTCTTAATGAACTTGTCAAAAAATTTGACAGCAAAGACATAAATAAATCAGGTGCACGATTTGACATAAAAAAAGCAAAGTGGATTAACCATCTTCATCTTCGAGATTTTTCATCGATAAAAATTCTCTCTTTAAGCCCTCGGACTAATACTTTACTAGAAAAAAAATATAGTACAGGTGTTTGTGAAGAAATTATTGATTTGATTAAGGAAAGACTTAATACTTTATTTGATGTAGAAAAAGAGGTTTTTGTCTTTATTAGCCAGCCAAAAGATTACGATAGAGAGGTGATAGAAAAAATTACAAGAAACACCATATATAATGTTCTAAATTTTTGTAAATTAAAAGAGGAGTTAATTTCAGAGCCCTCTTTGTTAAAAGAAAGTTTGATGTCTTTTGGCTCTGAAAAACAAATTTCTTTTGGAAATATTATGAAGACGTTGCGTCTTTGTTTGGTTGGAGGTTTGTCGGGTCCGGATTTATTTAAAATTATAGATATCATTGGTCCCGAAGAAACACTCCACAGAATTGAAAGTTTAATTAATAAAATTTAACAAATGAGTCTATTTACAACACCCTTAATTATATTATTACTTTTTTTTATTACAATTTCTACGGTATTTATCGTTAAACAGCAATCCGCTGCAATTGTCGAGAGGTTTGGTAAGTTTCAATCTGTTAGAAAGCCTGGTTTTCAGGTCAAGATACCTTTAGTAGACAGAATCGCTGGAAGATTAAGTTTAAAGGTGCTGCAACTTGATGTAGTTGTAGAAACAAAAACAAGTGACGATGTTTTTGTAAAACTTAAAGTTTCCGTGCAATACAGAGTTGTTGAGTCAAAGGTTTTTGATGCATTCTACAAACTGGATTTTCCGCAAGATCAAATAACATCATATGTTTTTGACCTTATTCGTTCACAAGTTCCAAAAATGAAACTGGATGATGTGTTTTCAAAACAAGATGATATTGCTGTTGCTGTGAAACAATCTCTTGGAGATGCTATGGAAGAGTATGGTTATTTTATTGTCAAGGCCCTTGTAACAGATATTGAGCCTGACGCTGAGGTAAAAAGAGCAATGAACAGAATTAATGCTGCAGACAGAGAGAAGACAGCAGCCCAGTACGAAGGTGATGCTGCAAGAATTTTAATTGTTGAAAAAGCAAAAGCTGAAGCTGAAAGCAAGAGGCTACAGGGACAGGGGATTGCTGATCAGAGAAGAGAGATTGCTAAGGGTATTGAAGATTCTGTTGGGACACTTGGAACTGTAGGTATTAATTCACAAGAGGCTTCCGCGCTTATTGTTGTTACACAACACTATGACACACTACAATCTATTGGAGGTGAAACTAATTCAAATTTAATACTTCTTCCAAACTCCCCACAAGCAGGAAGTACCATGCTTAATGATATGGTTGCCGCGTTTACGGCAAGCAGCAAGATTGGAGAGGCTATGCAAAAAGAAAATCAAAAAAGCGCTGACATGGGAAAATTAAAGACTGAGCCTAACAATCCTGAAGAACCAGAAACGCCTGAGTTTGGAGAGTTTGAAGGTAAATAGCACTTACTTTTTCCAACCATCTCTTAATCCTACTGTTTTGTTAAACTCTAGGGTGTTTTTATTCTTTGTTTTAACAAAATAACCTAATCTCTGAAATTGATATTGCTGCCCATCCTTTGCATTTGATAAAAATGGCTCAACAAAAGCTTCTTTTATCACAAGTGAGTTTTCGTTTATTTCTTTTTCTATTGTTTTGCTTTTTCCTGGCTCCTCAACCTTAAAAAGCCTATCATATATATTTATTTTTGCCTTAATTGCGTTTTTTAATGAAACCCAGTGAATTGTTCCTTTGACCTTTCTATTGCTTTCAGATGTGTTTGAACCACTTTTGCTTTTTGGGTCATACTCGCATAAAACTTCAGTTATGTTTCCCATTGCATCTTTAATAACATCAACAGCTTTTATTATATATGCATTCTTTAACCTTACTTCTTCTCCTGGTGACAACCTAAAAAAACCGTCCTCTGGGTTTTCTTGGAAATCTTCTTGTTCAATAAACATTTCATTAGAGAACGCTATTTCTCTTTTTCCCAATTCTTTGATTTGTGGGTTAATTTCAAAGTTTATCTTTTCTACTTCTTGGTGTTTATAATTTATAATCTTTATTTTTAAGGGGTTTATCACTGCCATGGCTCTTGGGGCAATTTCATTTAAATGTGATCTAACACAAAACTCTAAAAGAGAGGCATCAATTACATTTTCCCTTTTTGAAACTCCAACTGTTACTGCAAAGTTCCTTAAAGACTGAGGTGTATAACCTCTTCTTCTCAATCCAGAGATTGTTGGCATTCTTGGATCATCCCAGCCTGAAACTATTTTTTTTTCAACTAGCTGAGCAAGCTTCCTTTTACTTGTAATAGTAAAAGATAGGTTAAGCCTTGAAAACTCTCTTTGTTTTGGTCTAATACCTTTTAATGGACTAATTGCATCTAAAAACCACTCGTACAATTCCCTGTGAGGCTCAAACTCAAGAGTACAAAGTGAGTGTGAAACCTGTTCTATATAATCAGATTCTCCGTGTGTCCAGTCATACATTGGGTAAATATTCCAGTTTTCTCCGGTTCTATGATGGCTTACCTTCATAACCCTATAAACAATAGGGTCACGCATTAACATGTTGGGTGAGGCCATATCAATCTTTGCCCTTAAAACATGCTCTCCTTGGTCGTACTCCCCCTTATACATGCCTTCAAAAATTGAAAGGTTTTCTTCATTTGGTCTATCTCTAAAAGGGCTGTTTTGCCCTGGTTTCGTAGGTGTTCCTTTTTGTGAGGCTATCTGCTCGGAGGTTTGAGAGTCAATATATGCTTTGTTTTTTTTAATTAAAACAATTGCCCACTCATAAAGTTGATCAAAGTAGTCAGAGGCGTAACACTCTTTATCCCAGTCAAAGCCAAGCCAACTAATGTCATGTTTAATGGCGTCAACATATTCTTTTGCTTCTTTTTCAGGGTTTGTATCGTCAAACCTTAAATTAACTGGTGAGTTATATTTTTTACCTAGGTTAAAATTTAAGCAAATTGCTTTTAAGTGACCAATGTGCAAGTAACCATTTGGCTCTGGGGGAAACCTAAACCTTAAGTTTTTCTTGTTAAACCCTCTTGCTATATCACCTTCTATTATTTGCTCAATAAAATTTGGGCCTTTTTTCTTCACAATTCCAAAGATATTGAAAAGGTAGATAGAAAATGTGTTTGCTTTTATATCTTTGGTAAGATTTTGTCAAAAATATATATAAATAACGCGTGGTTTTATTCATTTCATGGGTGTCTTCATGAGGAGAGTGTTATTGGTGCTGAATACTTAGTAAACGTTATGGTGGAGGCTAATACTGATAAGGCTGAAAAAAACGATAACCTAAAAAGCACCGTTGATTATGTTGATATTTATAATGCAATTAAAACAGAAATGGACAAGCCTTCAAAGCTTCTTGAATGTGTTATGGAGAGAATAATAGCTTCGATAAAAGAAACTAGCCCGAAGATATCTGTTATAGATGTTAGTATCAAAAAACTCTCTCCTCCTGTTGGTGGTCATGTTGATTCTGTTGAATTAAGAAAGAAAGTTTGATCTTTTTTTTATTTTTGCACCCTATGGCATTGTGGCCGAGTGGCTAGGCGGAGCTCTGCAAAAGCTTTTACAGCGGTTCGAATCCGCTCGATGCCTCAAGTAAGGACTTGAAAATCAAGCCTTTTCTTTATTTGATCTGCTTTAATAAGCATGACCCTGGTTTTGTCTCCAAGCTGATACTTTTTTCCTGTTTTGTCTCCTACAAACCTGTGGTTTTTTTCTTCGTGCAAATAAAAATCCCCCGGTAAATCTTTTGCTTTTACTAACCCTTCACACTTATTTTCAATAACCTCAACAAAAATCCCTCTTGACACCACACCTGATATAACTGCATCAAATGTCTTTCCCTCTTTATCTTTCATAAACTTAATTTGCATAAGTTTAATGGAGTCTCTTTCTGCTTTTGTCGCAAGTATTTCCATGTGTGTTGAATGCTTACACAAACTTTCTGTTTTGTCTGTTTTTATTTTTTCTCCCTCTATTTCTGCTTGAATGAGCCTATGAACCATCACATCAGGATACCTTCTAATCGGAGATGTAAAGTGTGTATAATTATCAAAAGACAACCCATAGTGTCCTATGTTTTTGGTTGTGTACTCTGCTTTGCTCATGCTTCTAATCATTAGCGTGTCAATTAAATTTTGTTCGTTTTTACCAAATGCATTTTTTAAAAGGGTGTTCAGGGAATCGTTTAATCCATTTGAAGACAACTTTAAGTTATAGCCGAGTCTTTTCACAACGGTTTGTAAGTTTTTTAGCTTCTCCTGATCTGGTTGATCATGAACCCTATAGACAAATAGTTCTTTGCTTTTTTTCATTTTTTCTGCAACTTTTTTGTTTGCAAGCAGCATAAACTCTTCGATTAACTTGTTTGAGTTTTTTGTTGTTTTAAAAACTATATTTTCTGGTTGATTTCTCTTGTCAAGCTCAAATTTAATTTCTGTCTTGTCGAAAATTAGAGCACCGTTGTTTATTCTTTTTTTTCTTATTGTTTTTGCTATATTATTTAAAGTTGATATAGCTTCTGCTGTTTTTTGTGATACTTTTTTTTCTTTTTTTAATATTGTGTATTCTTTTGGAACCTTTACCTCGCCCGTTTCAATAATGTGTTGTGCTTCCTCGTATGAAAGCCTTTCGTCCGATTCTGTAATTGTTTTTCCAAACCACTCTTCTTTAATCTCTCCTTTTATATTTATTACGAACACGGCTGAAAAGGTCAGTTTTTCTTCGTTTGGTCTTAGGGAACAAAGGTTATTTGAGAGTGTTTCTGGCAACATAGGTATTACTCTGTCTACCAAATAAACAGATGTTGCTCTATTTTGAGCCTCTTCGTCTATCTTTGACCCTGGCTTTACATAGTGTGAAACATCTGCAATATGAACTCCCACTTCAAATTTGTTTTCCTCAATTATTTTAAATGATATAGCATCATCAAAATCTTTTGCGTCGGTTGGATCTATTGTAAAGGTTAAATCTCCCCTCATATCCCTTCTTTTCTTTAACTCTTCTTTCGTTATTGTGGCTGATATTTTTTGTGCCTCCTCTTCTACTTTTTCTTCAAACTCTGTAGACAAACCATATTCATATAATATTGAATAGGCGTCTAATGAGTCATCACCAAACCCAAAACTTTTGATTATTTTTCCCTCTGGTGAATTTTTTGGTGTATCCCAGGATTTTATCCTCACTGCTACTTTTTCTCCTTCTTGATAGTCTTTCATTTCTTCTTTATCTATGAAAAAATCAGTATACATTCTGGCGTTTCTTGTGTTAACAAACGCGTAATCATTATTTTTTTCAAAAACTCCAACAAACACATCTTTTTTTCTTTCTATTATTTCTATAATTTTTCCTTCGTATTTATTTTTGTTTTTTCTTTCTCCAACGGCAACTGAAACAATATCTCCATGAAGTCCCCTGTTTAGGTTTCTTTGTTCAACTAAAACATCAGCGTCTAGATCTTCACTCACAACATATCCTCTTCCAGTACTTGTAATTTCTAAAACCCCTTCTGCTGTGTTTGATTGAATTCCTGGAGCAACGAATTTTCCTTTATTTACTTTTATGATTTGTTCTTTCTTTAAGAGTTTGTTTAATATTTTTATTATATCATTTCTTCCTTTTGTGTCGTTAACTCCTAGAGAGAAAGCAATTTGTTTATAGTTAAACTCTTTGTTTGGTTTGCTCCCAATAAATGATTTTATCTTTCTTTCTAATCCCTTTAAGTCTTTCTTTTTTTTTGACATTTATATAATTAAAGTTCAAAGATACTGTTATTAAAAGCTATATTAATTTTATTATCACTAAACATTTAAACATATTAATAATAAGTAATTGTAATAAATAAATGAATATTATATGTAATGTTAATTTCTTTATAAATAGTTTAAAAGAAAATGATAATTAACATTAAAAAGAAAATAATAACAAATAATAAACAATACAAAAAACTGATTTACAAACAAGAAGCAACTAAATAAACAAATGTTAATAAGAGCAAAAACAATAAAAAGGTTAACAATTAATACAAACAAAATTCATAAAAAGGAGTTGGTAAAAAGAGAGGAAGTGTTCAGAAAAAAAAAGAAGGATAATTATTAAAAATAAACAAACAACTATTAACAACATATAAAGAAATAATAAAGGAATTACTAAATTGGAAAAATGAAAATAGCAATAGGAAATGATCATGCTGGGGTTGATGTAAAAAGAAAGATAGAAAACCATCTATCTGAAAAAGGACACACAGTTATCAACAAAGGATATGATGGAAAAGAAAGCGTAGATTATCCAGATTTTATTCACCCGGTTTCATTAGAAGTGAAGGAAGAGAATGTACAAATTGGAATAATAATTTGTGGAAGCGGGAATGGAGCGGCAATGACAGCCAACAAACACAAAGGTATAAGAGCGGCAATATGCTGGAATGAGGAAATTGCTGAACTTGCTAGACAACACAACGACGCCAACATAATTAGCATACCATCACGTTTTTTATCAGAAGAAAAAATAATAAACATAGTAGAAACATTCATCAAAACAGGCTTTGAAGGAGGAAGACACAAAAGAAGAATAGATAAAATTGATGGAAATGATTGAGTGGAAAGAACAAAGGTTTTATGATATAAGCACTAAGGAGTTCTACGAAATATTTAAGTTCAGAAGCGAGGTATTTGTGGTAGAGCAAGAAATATTATACAATGACTTCGATTATAAAGACTACAATGCTATTCATTTATCCGGTTTCATAAATGACAAGCTAATGGCATATGCAAGAATTTTTGATAAAGGAGATTACTATGAAAACAA
Source organism: uncultured Bacteroidota bacterium (assembly GCA_902523665.1). Taxonomy (GTDB): domain Bacteria; phylum Bacteroidota; class Bacteroidia; order Flavobacteriales; family Flavobacteriaceae; genus Marisimplicoccus. The sequence continues at coordinate 6,990 of CABZAD010000020.1, forward strand.
TCCGGGTTTTGGAAGAGTAGCAGTAGAGGAGAGAGAAAGAGGAAACAGCTACGGAAAAGAACTGGTAAAAAAATGTATAGAGGTTTGTGAAAAAAACTTTGAAACAAAAGAAATTAAAATCTCTGCGCAAGAGTATTTAGAAAAATTTTATTTAGACCTAGGATTTGAATTTAAAGGAGAGCGATATATGGAAGATGGCATTCCACACTGCGCCATGTATTATAATAAACAAACTAATTAGACAACCCCAACCCCCAGCTCTGTCTTTTAGCAAAAGAAGGGTTACACGGGCTCACAAATAAATTACGAACAATAAAAATAGGATTGTACCCCCCGCCGTACCAATCATAACTAGCAGAAACTGTCAAACACAAACTAAGGTCATTAGCAGGTTTAATTTTACCACCAACGTCAAAAACAAACTTTTGATTAGGATTTTGATCACACTCACGTAAAACAAGGGAAGAACGTTGTCCGGGATTTTCCACCTCCATACAAACATTATAAAAAGGTAAACTAAACTCACCACCACGAATTTTGGAAACATCAAAACCTTGATCTGGAGAAACACCAAGAGAACCACTCATTCGTTGAAAAAAAGGCTGATAATCCTCCCCTCTAAAACTAGAGTTGCATGTATGAGCTTGCAGTGGTCTATCAAGTGCAACAGACGAGCTTTTAGCACCAGCGCTTTGCATAGGTGCAACCCCGCCCCCATACTGAGAAAAAATTTTTTCAGAAATGTCTATACAAACACTACTATTCACACCACCTGAAGCCATATATTGAAGATTTTCAGGAAAAACAAAACCAGGATCTAAATTGCTTAACAAATAAATATCTGCTGTTTCTGGAAATGCAGTCTCGATAATATTAAGGTCCGACCCCTTATCACAAGAGAATAAAAAAAACAGAAGGAAAACCACAAATAGCCTCATATCATTAAACTATATTTTTTATAAGCAGGCTAAAATCTTTTTCAATTTCTAAAAACGAAACTACCTTTTCAGAGGAATAAACAAACACAAACCAGCCTCCACCAAGAGACAACACCTCTTTTGAGTGTTTTCTAATAACCTCACGAAGAACGCGTTTTAATTTATTTCTGTCAACAGCAAGAGAAAAATTTTTTTTTGGAACTGACACAACAAAACGAGAATCTTCCTTGTTTAAAAGATAAATACAATGAAGAAAAGAGGACGAGACTCTTTTACCAGAACCAAACAACTCCTCAATACTTTTGTTTCCTTTGAGCGGTTTCATGATGAAAAAAAGTCATTTAAAGAAGAGCTGTTCTCTAACCTTATACCTTTGTCCGTGTCCATTAAAGACACCAGCTCATTATAGGGGTCGTGCTGCAGAAAGAGAAGAGTTCCGTTTTCTAAACAGTTTTTTAAAATCTTTGATTTCTCTTCCATGGTAACCAAAGGTCTAACATCGTAACCCATTAAATATGGAACAGGAATATGCCCAGCGGTAGGCACTAAATCAGAAGCGAAAAGAATCGACCTACCCCTATGCCTTACCAACGGCAAGGCCATTTTTTCAGTATGTCCATTAACAAGCAAAAGATCAAATCCAAGCTCCTTGCAAAAACCATGATCAACCCCATCATAGAGGATTAGTTGACCGGACTCCTCCAATGGATAAAGGTTTTCTTTTAAAAAAGAAGCCTTTTCTCTGGGGTTTGGGTTTATGTTTGCCCATTCCCAATGTTTCTTTGAACACCAAAAGCGAGCATTTTTAAAAAGTGGGACAATTTTATCACCCTCTCGTTTTGTTGCACCGCCGCAGTGGTCAAAATGAAGATGTGTAAACAGAACATCAGTAATATCGTCTGTAGAGAACCCATTTAACCGCAAAGAATTTTCCAGGGTTGCATCACCGAACCGGGAATAATAACTAAAAAACTTTTCGCTTTGTTTATTGCCAAGACCAGCATCAACCAAAATAAGCCTTTTGCCTTCCTCAATTAAAAGACAACGCGCGCTCATTTCAATTTTGTTACTTGAGTCAGCTGGGTTAGTTTTTTCCCATAAAACCTTAGGAACGACACCAAACATTGCCCCGCCGTCAAGTTTAAAATTACCAGTCTCAATTGAATATAAAGTCATTTTAATCGTTGATTTTAAGGACAGCCATAAAAGCTTGCTGAGGAATCTCAACACTTCCAACCATTCTCATTTTCTTTTTACCTTTTTTCTGTTTTTCTAACAGCTTTCTCTTTCTTGTAACATCACCACCATATAGTTTAGCGGTTACATCCTTTCTATAAGCCTTAATGGTTTCTCTTGAAATAATTTTTGCACCAATTGCCGCTTGAACAGGAATATCAAACTGCTGCCTAGGTATTAACTCTTTTAGTTTTTCACACATCTTTCTACCCATTCTTTGTGCATTATCGAAATGAATTAGCGAAGACAAAGCGTCAACAGGTTTTCCATTAAGTAAAATATCTAAACGGACAAGCTTTGATGCAACAAAACCGGTGGGCGTGTAATCAAATGAAGCATATCCTTTGGAAACAGACTTGAGACGATCATAAAAATCAAAAACAATTTCTGCTAAAGGAAGCTTAAAGTTAAGCTCAACCCTTTCTGTTGTCAGGTATCTTTGATTTTTAATTTCACCTCTTTTTTCAATACACAGCGTTAACACATTGCCAACAAACTCGGACTTTGTTATGATTGTTGCGTCAATGTAAGGCTCTTCCACACGATTTAGGCTAGAGGGGTCCGGGAGGTCTGACGGGTTGTTCACCTGAATTTCTTTAGACGGGTCTTTGTTTACATAAGCCTTGTATGAAACATTTGGAACGGTGGTTATTACCGACATGTTAAACTCTCTTTGTAGCCTTTCTTGAATAATTTCTAAGTGAAGCATACCTAAAAAACCACACCTAAAACCAAAACCAAGAGCGGCAGAACTTTCAGGAGAAAAAACCAGAGAAGCATCATTAAGTTGAAGTTTTTCCATACTAGATCTTAAGTCCTCATAATCATCAGTGTCAACTGGATATATACCAGCAAAAACCATTGGTTTTACCTCTTCAAAGCCCTCAATAGGATCAACATTTGTATCACCAACAATCGTAATAGTATCACCAACCTTCACGTCTTTTGCTTCTTTTATACCAGTAATTAAATAACCAACATCACCAGTTAAAACCTCTTTTTTTGGAACCTGACTTAATTTAAGTGTACCTACCTCCTCAACACCATAATCTTTTCCTGTAGACATAAACCTAACCCTATCACCTTTTGAAAGCTTTCCGTTTACAACCTTAAAATATGTCTCAATCCCACGATATGGATTAAAGACAGAGTCAAAGATTAGTGCTTGTAAAGGAGAGTTTAGGTCTCCTTCTGGAGCGGGAACCCTATCAATAATCCCTTTTATTATATCTTCTATACCTTCTCCAGTTTTTGCTGAGGCAAGAATAACCTCCTCAGGCTTACACCCAATTAGAGAAACAATTTCGTCAACAACAACCTCTGTATTTGCGGAAGGCAGGTCGATCTTGTTTACAACAGGTATAATTTCTAAATTATTGTCAACAGCTAAATACAGATTAGATATTGTTTGGGCTTGAATACTTTGAGCAGCATCCACAACTAACAAAGCCCCCTCACATGCAGCGATAGCTCTGGAAACTTCGTAAGAAAAATCTACATGACCAGGCGTGTCAATTAAATTCAATATAAATTTCTCATTGCCCGTCTCATAATCCATCTGTACCGCATGAGATTTTATTGTTATACCTCTTTCCCTCTCAAGATCCATGTCATCCAATAATTGGTCCTGTTTTTCTCTATCTGATACAGACCCAGTAAAATCAAGAAGACGATCAGCAAGCGTGCTCTTTCCATGGTCTATGTGGGCAATAATACAGAAATTGCGGATGTTTTTTGACACAATAGATATTTTCGACAAAGATACTTACTTTGTATAATCTTTAAGGACAACGTAAAAATAAATTCAAGAATTGTTAATTTTGCCACATGCTTAAAATAGGAAACATAGAACTTCCTGAATTTCCATTGTTGCTTGCACCCATGGAAGATGTTAGCGACCCACCTTTTAGAGCTCTTTGTAAAGAGCAGGGCGCAGATGTTGTATACACTGAGTTTATATCAAGTGAAGGGTTAATAAGAAACGCAGCAAAAAGCACAAAAAAACTAGACATCTACACAAAAGAAAGGCCTGTTGGAATTCAAATTTTTGGATCAAATCTTGATTCAATGTTGGGAGCGGTAGATATAGTAGAGAGAACAAACCCAGATATAATTGATATTAATTACGGGTGTCCTGTAAAAAAAGTTGTTTGTAAAGGAGCCGGAGCAGGAATTTTAAAAGACATTCCACTTATGGTAAGTCTTACAAAAGAAATAGTAGAGAGGACAAAGCTGCCCGTAACTGTTAAAACAAGACTGGGTTGGGATGAAAAGTCAATTAAAATTGTAGAGGTGGCGGAACGATTACAAGATGTGGGCATAAAAGCCATATCCATTCATGGAAGAACCAGAGCTCAAATGTACAAAGGGTTTGCGGACTGGACTAAAATAGCTGAGATAAAAAACAACCCAAGAATGCACATTCCAGTATTTGGAAATGGAGATGTAAATACTCCAGAAAAAGCCAAAGAGATGAGGGATGAATTTGGTTTAGACGGTGCAATGATAGGAAGAGCATCAATTGGAAACCCGTGGTTCTTTGACCAAGTAAAATACTATCTTAAAACTGGGGATAAAAAACAAGAACCAACAATTGCTGAGAGAGCAGAAATGGCTATTCGTCACCTAAAGATGTCTGTTGAATGGAAAGGAGAAGTTTTGGGAGTATTAGAAACAAGAAGACATTATGGAAACTATTTTAAGGGTATAGCAAATTTTAAAGACACAAAGAGTAGAATCTTAAATGAAAAAGACCCTGAAGCAATTATAAAAGAACTTGAGGGGGTTAAAAAAAACTTTTCAGAAGCCGTATTTTATTAAACCTTTCCTTGAGCACTCGATGACCAAGCAGAGGTTATAATTCCCATAAGCACAACAGTCAAAAAAACAATAATTACATTAGTAGAGGTTAAAGAGACGGGGTAAGGAATAGAGGTGCCAGGTACAGAAATGAACGAATAAAAATTCTGTAACATAACCAGCAACCAAGCAAGACCAATTCCTATTATAGTACCAAAAACTGTTGTAAAAACACCAAGAGAAAAGAAGATTTTGTTAAAGTCTTTTTTTTGACCACCCAGAATTTCAATAACACGTAAATCTTTCTTTTTTTCAACCATCATTATTGTAATTGAGCCAACAAGATTGAACATTGAAATTAAGGCAACCAATGAAAAAATCAGATAGACAGCAAGATTCTCTGTATTAAGCATCTTGTATAAAGCTGGATTGAGATCTTGCTTATCCAGTACAGAAAGATCAGAAGATAACAGATTATTTATCTCTTTTTCAAAATCAGCTTTATTTATATTACCGTCTATAGCAACCTCAATTGATGTGTATGAGTTTTCACCAACACCAATTAGGGAAGAAATTGTTTTCATTGAGGTGAAGGCAAACTTTTTTTCAATATCTGAACTTATTTGATAAACACCCTCAATGTCTAACAACTTAGTGTTAAATGGAGAAAAACTAAACAATGACCTTGTTTCTTTTTTTGCAGCTGTCGCCAATAGAGAAAAATCATCACTCATTACAACCTCAAGAGATGACGCCAAATCTGCACCTAAATATATTGTGTTGGGTTTGTTAGGAGAAAATGCACCAATGAGAGAAAGTGAGTCTAGCGTAGGGCCCATATAATAATCATCAAAAACCCCCTTAAGAAGAACAGCAGCTGAACTTAGCTCATTTGAAAGCACAACCTTCTCCTCAATAACAGGCGAAGCAGATATTACACCTTCAATCCTTTCTATTAAACCCAGCCTTTCTTTGTCTACCATAAAATAACTTCCTTTATTAGGAATAATTTTTAGATCAGGATCAAAGGAACTCGTGTATGTTAAACCAAAATCCTTAAGACCTGCAAATCCACTTAAAACTAAAAGAAGAACACAGGCAGCTGAAACGATCATAAAAAAAGCAAACCCATTAATTCTATTGACAATTGTTTTTTTATCCTTTGAAAAAAAATAGCGAATAGCAATCTTATAAATGTAAGGTTTGAACATTTTACTCAATAGGGTTATCAGGGTTGTTAATAGAGTCTTCAACTGATTCAATGTAATCCAGAGAATCATCAACAAAAAAAGCAAGCTCGGGAATTTTTCTTAAGTAGTTTTTAAGAGAAGAAGATAAGTCATGTTTTATTCTAGCCGCATTATCCCTAATTAATTTTAAGTGATGTGTTGCATTGTCACTTGGAAAAATGCTTAAATAAACTTTGCATAAAGAAAGATCTGGTGAGACCCTAACTTTAGTTACGGAAATGATAAGATTTTTGACTCCACCCTTTCTCAAATCAGACCCAATTAACTCTGCAATTTCCTTTTGAATCAGAGAGGAGATCTTTTTTTGCCTTTGACTTTCCATTTTTCAAAAGTACTAGAAATAAAAAACAATATTTAAGTTTTATAAAAACATTCTGAAATTGTATATTTGGGCTCTTACTGGTCCTATAGCTCAGTTGGTTAGAGTAGATGACTCATAATCATTTGGTCCCTGGTTCGAGTCCAGGTGGGACCACCGTTAAAGCCCTTCGTTTAGAGGGGCTTTTTGTTTAGTATGAGCAATTCAAAATATCGAATAGGTTGCCTTTTTAAGACCAGCTGGAATTTCAAATTTTAGATTTGGTCTGCTACTCTTTTAAAAGTTATGCATGGAAATGCATTTACTATATTTCTGGATATAACAAAGAAAATACACCATATTTCCCATGATGTGAAATTGAACATGATTTGGTTAATAATATATCCTTATGATAATACAATGGAACCATGTTTTTATTTTTTTTTTGTTTAATTTCTTCAGCGGAAAATGAGGTTAAATCTTGTAATTTTATTTTAATCATCCTATTTATAAATTGTGGCATCACAAATTTAGAATAAGCTTTAATTTCTTTATCTATAGTTGCTAAAGTAAAAATATAACCCGATGTAATAATTGTTGATGTATAGAAAATTTGATTTTTGAAAATCACTAAATCCTTATTTCCTGACATTAATAAACAATCAAATTTTTTAGGAGCATAAAAACGAAGTTCATTTTGTTGAGCATAAATCTTATAAGCAGCTTCTTTCATACTCCAAAATTTCCAAACTAATACAAATGGATTTAGTGCTGCGAAAATGAGTTTTTGCTCATTTTCAGTAAATTGCTTTTCTAAAAAACCTTTTCGCTGCCAATTACTTTCTCTTTGAGCAAGAGACAAATCTATAATATCGTTACCAATCAAGATTTAATTAATTTGTTTTCAATAATATCCAACGCTGCTTTGACTGAAAGCATTTTTTCCATGGATTTGTTATCAATCTCAATATTAAACTCATCTTCTACATCTAAAATAACATCAACTAAATTGGCTGAATTAATTTTCAAATCATTAATAAAATCTGATTCCTCCGAAAGATTCATAAAAGCTTCTTGATCTTGAACATATGGTTTTACGATTTTTTTCAGTTTAGTGATCAGTTCTTTTCTAGTCATTGATGTAGTTTAGTAATTTTAAATTTAATTCGTCTTATTAAGTATCTGCTTATAAAGATAACTTATTAATATTTTTTAAAAATAACACATCCATTTACATCTCCAAAGCCAAAACTTGCTTTAGCAACGATGTTTAATTTTTTTGCTATACTTTTAGTTGGGATTTTTTCTTTTGGGATTAACTTTAAAATCTCAGGATGTATCACCTCACAATTTATGTTTGGAAATACAAATTGATGTTTTAATTGTAATACTGTTGCTACATTTTCTATTGATGCTGATGCTGCAAGACAATGCCCTACCATTGACTTTAATGAGTTTATCATTGGAAAGTTTTTCCCTTTTCTTCCAAGCGCCTTGGTCCAATTTTCTATTTCTGTGGAATCTTTAACCGTTGCTGTTAAATGTCCGTTAATTGCATCAATTTCTGCTCCTTTTATATTTGCATCTTTTAAGGCATCGATAATACACTTTTGAACAGCATTTGAATTAGGGGCAGTCATTGTTCCACCATTTCTTTGTCCACCTGAATTAATATTTCCTCCTAAAACTTCTGCATAAATAGTTGCTTTTCTATTTATCGCACTTTTTAAAGATTCTAAAACTAATGCTCCAGCACCACTTCCTGGTACGAAACCTGATGCTTCTGCACTCATAGGCTTTGAACCTTTTTCAGGTGTATCGTTATGCTTGTAAGTCATTACTCTCATTGCATCAAAACCACCCCAAATATAAGCACCGTCGTCGCTACAACTACCAACTAACATTCTAGAAGCTTTTCCTGATTGAACACGCTCAAAGCCCATTAATAACGCTTCTGTCCCTGTTATACAAGCAGATGAATTTGTTGTAACTTGATTTCCAAGTCCAAGAATTCCGCCTAAATAAGCACTAATTCCACTTGCCATAGTTTGT
>CABZAD010000021.1 GCA_902523665.1 uncultured Bacteroidota bacterium
GTTTCTACAGCCTTTAAACCTTTCAAGATTAATACTTCAAATGGTTTAAAATCATTTGATTATGGCTCGCTGGTTATAGCAGTAAGTATTCAGGATTTAGAATCTGATATATTATTTGAAAAACTTAAGTCTATTCAAAAAAATTTTGATATAGATGTTTATTCAGTTAAATCCGGTTTGAGTTCAGGTGGAATTGATCTTGGAAGCAGATATGTATATCCAATCAAAAAGCAAAAAGCAATGATGTTTGTTGGAACTGGGGTAAGCGCATATGAAGCGGGTGAAGTCTGGCATCTTTTGGATCAAAGAGTTGGCATGCCTATTTCAAAAATTCCTATTAGAAACTTTGATGAAATCTCATTTGACAAATATTCAACAATGGTAATTGTTTCTGGTGATTATAAATTTAATGATCTTCAAATACAGAAAATAAAAGATTGGGCTAGAAGAGGTAATACAATAATCTCTATTGGCTCAGGTTCAAAGTTTCTGATTGATAATCAAATTGTAGAAGAAGAGTTGCTTCACTCAGATAATAACTCTAATAAAGATTTATATCTCCCTTACGTTGATGCATCTAATAACATTGGTAAAGAAGAGATTGGTGGAATTATTTTAAGAACAAATGTAGATTTAACTCATCCGTTGGGATTTGGATTAGAGGATATAAATTTACCAGTTTATAAAAATAATACGATATGGATTAAACCGTCAAAAAGTAGATATTCATCTGTTGTAAGATATGCAGAGGATCCTTTAATTGATGGATTCATTACTGATAATAATCATAAAAAACTCAAGTCTACTGTTTCCTTATTAGTATCTAAAATTGGTGAAGGAAGAGCAATAATGTTTGCAGATAATCCTAATTTTAGAGGTGCATGGTACGGAACTAATAGACTCTTTCTTAATGCTATACTTCTTGGAGATAAGATAGATATCCCATAATGAAATGGTTTAGAGATATAGGACCAGGTGTTTTAATTGCAGCAGCTTTTATAGGACCTGGTACTGTGACTCTATGTACTATTGCAGGAGCCTCATTTGGTTATTCTTTAATATGGGCTATTGTTTTATCTATCTTTTCTACAATTGTCTTACAAGAAATGTCTCTTAGAATAGGATTAATTACTAAGATGAACCTAGCGGAGGTTATCAGAGTTAATATTAAGTCAAAATTTATTAATAGACTTTTTTTAGTATTAGTTATTTGTTCAATATTAATTGGAAATGCAGCCTATGAAGCGGGAAATATTACAGGAGCTTCACTTGGAATATCTGCAATTATTAATTCTGAGTCAATTAATTATATACCAATTTTTATTGGTCTAATTGCATTCATAATCCTTTATCAAGGTAACTACAAAATATTAGAAAGGGTTCTTGTTTTATTAGTTTTAATTATGAGTATTTCGTTTTTTGTTACTGCAATTATGACTAAACCTAACATTGGAAGCCTAGTAGATGGAGTTATGTCACCAGAAATAAATTCAAGTAATCTAATAGTTGTACTTGGTCTAATTGGTACAACTGTTGTTCCATATAATTTATTTCTTCACTCTTCATTGGTTACTGAAAAGTGGAGCTCTTTAGACAAGTTAAAAGTTGCTAGATTTGAAAGTTTTTTCTCAATTCTGATTGGTGGTTTAATTTCATTATCAATTATAATAACTGCAGCATCTGTTAATAATAAAGATGTAAATGGGGTAATTGACTTAGCAAAAGGTCTTGAGCCTTTGTATGGAAAATTTGCAATCTATTTTTTAGGAATTGGTTTATTTGCATCAGGAATTACATCGTCAATAACAGCTCCACTAGCTGCAGCTTATGTTGCCAAAAGTTGCTTTGATTGGGATGACTCACTAAAAAGTCAAAAATTTAGAGCTGTTTGGATAATTATTCTGTTTTTTGGTGTAATTATATCAATGATAAAATTAAATCCAATTGAAATAATAAAATTTGCTCAGTTTTCTAATAGCCTATTACTTCCGATTATAGCAATCATACTTTTGTGGTTAATTAATAATAAAAGCATAATTAGTAGTAAATACAGTTATAAATTTCAAAATATTTTAGGATCTGTAATAGTTATACTATCACTAATTCTTGGAGCCAAAGGTTTAATTTCTTTTATATAATGTTAAATATTAATTGTGATTTAGGAGAGGGACTTAATAATGAAAATATTATCATGCCATTAATTGATTCATGTAATGTTGCTTGTGGAGGTCATGCTGGAGATAATGGTAGTATGATTGAATGTGTTGAAATTTCAATTAGAAATAATGTAAAAATCGGAGCTCACCCATCTTATCCTGATAAAATTAATTTTGGAAGAAAAAAAATAAACATTTCACCTTCAGAATTGTCTTACAGTATAATTTCTCAGATTGAATCCCTTGAGGCAATTGCAAGTTCATATGGTGTTATTCTCAACCATATAAAGGCTCATGGAGCACTTTATAATCATATGATGATTGATGCTGATCTTTCTAACTTATACTTAGATGCTTTAATAGAATTTAAAAATAAATACTCTCTTTATATTCCATATAAATCTGAAATTGAAAAGATAGCTATTAAAAGAGGGTTCAGTATTGATTATGAGGTATTTGGTGATAGAAACTATAATGATGACTTAAGTTTAGTGTCAAGAAATAATGAAAATGCGTTAATTACAGATCCTGATAATGTTGTTGAACATATAAAGACTATAAAAGAAACTAAAACTGTAAAAACAATAAATGGAAATTTTCAAAAAATAAAGTTTGACACAATTTGTATTCATTCTGATACTAATAACTCTGTAGATATATTAAAAAAAATAAATAAAGAATTTAATGGCAAATAATTCTAAAACATATTTTGTTTTTAATGAGAGGTCTATCTTAATATCATATAATTATCCAATTAATTCTAAATTAATAAGTAATCTATCAAATACTAGAAAAACAATTGTGACTCATCTAAATGATTGTATTATAGAGGTTGTACAATCTATTAATTCGTTACTAATAATTTTTGACATAAATAAAATTTCAGCTAATGATCTAATTAAAGATTTAAAAAGAATTGAAGATATGGAGGATGATCACTCTGAATCCAATAAAACATGGCAAATTCCAGTTTGTTACGATTTAAAATACGCAATTGATCTTGAAAATTTGGCAAAAGAAAAAAAACTATCTACATCAGATATTATTAATATTCACAAATCAAAAGTTTATAATGTTTTGTCAATGGGATTTTTACCCGGCTTCATGTATTTGGGTTTTACTGATAAGAATCTTCACTGTGAAAGAAAGGAAGTTCCGTCTTTAGATATAAAAAAAGGGTCTATTGGGATTGCACTGAACCAAACATGCATTTATCCTCAAAATAGTCCTGGAGGATGGCATATCATAGGTGTTTCACCTTTGAATTTCTTTGATTTCAAATCTAAAAATCCCTGTTTTGCGAAGCCTGGTGACAAAATTCAATTTACTGAAATATCCAACAAACAATTTCAAAAAATGAAAAAAGAAAAGACAATAAAACCTATATCTAAATAGATGATTAAAGTTATTCAGCCAGGTCTTTTCACAACAATACAAGATGGAGGAAGACAAGGGTTTAGAAATATTGGAATACCTACATCTGGTTTTATGGACCAAGAAAGCGCATGGGCTGCAAATGAACTTGTTGATAATAATAAAGATGAATCTCTTTTAGAGATTACACTAACTGGACCAACCCTAATTTTTAATTGTAATTGTGTTATATCAATTACAGGTGGTGATTTTAATCCCTTGATTAATAATTTACCTGTTAAAATGTATCAATCAATTAATGTTAGTTCTGGAGATATATTAAAATTAAATAATACGATAAATGGTGCTAGATCTTATATAGCTATTTCGGGTGGGCTTAATGTAAAATCTTTATTTGGTAGTAAGTCATTTTTTAGTAATATTTCAGATTCATATCACCTTAAGAAAGGTGATGAAATAAAAGTTTCAAAAAAATCTGAAAGTCAAATTTTAAAATGGGATAAACTAAAATTTAATTTAAACAGGTTTATGAAAGTGTTTAGAGGGCCTGAATATGATTTATTATCTACTAATTCCAAAAAAAAATTATTTAAAAATGAATTTACTATTAATACTAATAATAGAATGGCTTATAATCTAAAGGAAAAACTTCAGGTTGACATAAAAACAATTATTTCATCACCTGTATTACCAGGTTCAATTCAGTTGACTCCATCGGGAAAAATAATTATACTTCACAGAGATAGTCAAACTACAGGTGGTTATCCAAGAATTCTTCAGCTTGACACTAATTCATTAAACAATTTATCACAACTAAAATCTAATGATAAGATTAAATTTAGTCCGATTAATTACTAATAATGTTTATCTCGATTAATTTGGTATCATTTAATTTTTTCTCTTGCTTATTTTTTATTCTATAAAATTTTTTTAAGGCTTTCTCCTGAGATTTATCGGCTACAAATATTGTGTCATTCTCGATTTCCACCTTAGTTTTTTCTAAATGTTTTGCAATCTGATCGTTAATGGACTTTATTTCTTTTTTTAAGACTCTTCTTTCTAAAATGCCATTAAGACTGCTATCAATTCTTACATTTTTTACTTTATTTATTAGCTTTAATAATTGAGAGTCTCCTCCTTGACCATAAAGTGATGCAGTATTATATTTGTTTTGATTTCTTAATCTTTTTCCGTCAACAGTAATATCAACTGGACCTTTATGCCTAAAATTAAAAGATCTTTTTGAAATAAATTCTTGAAGATTTATAATAATTTCAAGATCTGGTCTATAAAATTGAGACTTTAAAATAGCTCTTAATAATTCATCTCTATCTCTGGTTGTATATTCCTCTCCGAATAAAAAAATTGTTGGAAGCCTTTTTGTCGCAACATTAACATTTTTAAGGTCAATTTTACTACCTTCTTCTTGACTGAAGAGACTATTTAATGAAATTAGTATTAATACAAAAGCAGTAAAAAAAAGTCTAATATTGTAAATTAAAAAAAATCTCAATTTTATTCAGGTACTATAAAAACTAAAGGATCGAAATCCCATAAATATGGAAGAAGAAAAAAAACAAATAGTGTTAACAGGATAATTGAAATTAGATTCATCCATATTCCTACTCTGACCATGTCAGGTATTCTTAAATAACCCGATCCAAAAACAATCGCATTTGGTGGGGTTGCTACAGGGAGCATAAATGCACATGAGGCTGCAACTGTAGCAGATACCATTAATATAAATGGGTGAACGTCAATTGTCATAGACATTGGATAAAGAATAGGAAGAAGCATTGCAGTTGTAGCTAGATTGGATGTAATTTCAGTTAAAAAATTGACAGATGCAATAAGAATGAAGACTAATAATATTAACGAGACACCATCTAATAATGTCATTTGATTACCTATCCACAAAGCAAGACCGCTGTCTTTAAATCCTGCTGCAAGAGCCATACCACCACCAAATAATAATAAAATCCCCCATGGTAACTTGACAGCCTCATCCCATTTTAAAATTTTTCTTTCCTTATTTTTTGTTGGTAACAAAAATATTATAATAGCCCCTGTCATAGCTATAATTGTGTCATCAATCCCAGGTATAATTGATTCAAGTATATAAGAACGGCTTATCCAAGCAAATGCAGTAAATGCAAAAACTCCAGCTACTAATTTCTCTTCATAGCTTATTTTCCCGAGTGCATTTAATTGCTTGTAAATTTCCTCTTTTCCACCGGGAAAAGTTTTTTGTTTAAATTTAAATGCAATACTTGTTATGTATTTCCAGCAGATAAATAAAAGAATAATTGATATTGGAAAACCAAATTGGAACCATTTAGCAAAGGTTATCTCATATTCAAAGGTTTCTTCTACAACACCAGCTAATACTAAGTTAGGAGGTGTTCCAATTAAAGTAGCAACACCACCAATTGATGCACTGTATGCAATAGCTAGCATAAGAGCTTTTCCAAAATTTAAATTCTCGTCCTCGTTAGTATTTGGGTTATCTCTTAATTGAGCAACAATAGCAATTGCAATTGGCAACATCATAACTGCAGTCGCGGTATTTGATATCCACATAGACATAAATGCGGTAGCAATCATGAAACCAAGAATAATATTGACAATGTTCGTCCCAATCAAATTAATAATATTCAATGCTATTCGCTTATGTAAATTCCATTTCTCGATTGCTATAGCTATTATAAAACCACCTATATAAAGAAAAACATACTTATGACCAAATGAGGCTGTCGTCTCTGTTAATCCTAAACCACCAGTAAGAGGAAACAATATAATTGGTAATAATGCAGTTACAGCTATTGGTATAGCTTCCGTAATCCACCAGATTGCTATCCAAATAGTTGAAGCAAGTATTGCATTTGCTCTAGGGTTTAGACTTTCAGGATTAAAGAAAAATAATACAGCTAAAAAAGCAAGAGGCCCAGATATTAAGCCTATATTTTTTGAATTAATATTCATATTCTGATTTTAAAAATAATCTATTTTTGTTTACAATAGATAGAAAAACCATTTTGCAATGAAAATTTTAATTGCTCCTGATAAATTTAAAGGTTCCTTAAGTGCAATTCAAGTATGCGATGCAATTGCAAAAGGTATAAAAATTAATAATGATAAACATGAAATACTCACATGTCCAATGGCTGACGGTGGAGAAGGGTCAGTTGATATAATAAATAATTATTTAAGCCTTGTCCCTGTCGAATTGATTGTCAATGACCCTTTGTTTCGTCCAATAAAATCCACTTATTATATTTCAAACCTAACAGCCTACATTGAAATGTCATCAGCATCAGGATTAATCTTACTTAAAAAAGAAGAACAAAACTGTATGTATACATCTTCTTATGGAACAGGTGAATTAATTAAAGATGCAATCAATAAAGGTTTAACTACAATAAACTTATATATTGGTGGAAGTGCTACAAATGATGGTGGAATTGGCATAGCTTCAGCCCTAGGATTTGAATTTTATGATAAGTTTAAAAAATTATTATCTCCAATTGGAAAAAATCTTGGGTCAATTGATTACATCGATATAGGTAAGATCAAGTTTAATTTTAAAGAAATTAATATTAATGTTATATGTGATGTTGATAATCCACTATTTGGAAAAAATGGCGCAGCATTTGTTTACGCTAGTCAAAAAGGAGCAGACTCAATTGAAATAAATAAATTAGATCAAGGATTAATCAACTTACAATTAACATTAATTAAACATGACTTTCCTGATGTTGCAAATGTTCCTGGATCTGGAGCTGCAGGAGGAGTAGGGGGTGGTTTAGTTTCTTTACTTGGAGCAAAATTAATTTCAGGTATACATAATTTGATAGAAATTACCCAATTAGAATCACTAATTAAGGAATGTGACATAATAATTACAGGTGAGGGCAAAATAGATATACAAACTGAAAAAGGAAAAGTCATAAGTGGAATTTGTAAGCTGGCAAGGAAATATAAAAAAACTGTTATAGCAGTTTGTGGAGTTAAAGAAGAAGGTGTTTCAGTAAGATTAGGTTTAAATAAAGTTTATACCATTTCAGAAATAGCTGATTCAATTAGTGACGCAATAGAGAACGGAGAAAAATATTTAACTGACATAGGCTCTAAAATTTCGACTGACCTATAAAAAAACCCTGAAAAAAATCAGGGTTTGCGGAGAAAGAGGGATTCGAACCCCCGGAGGTGTGACCCTCAACAGTTTTCAAGACTGCCGCATTCGACCACTCTGCCATTTCTCCAATAGCAATGCAAATATAAACGATTTTGGATTTTATGAATAGAAATAAATTATTCTTTTTTCATTAAATTAATTTTATAAAAAGACTTTTCAATGCCTTTGATTAGAGCTGAACTTAAACCTTGATGCTCCATCTCAATTAAGCCCTCAATAGTACAACCATTTGGTGTCGTAACTTTA
Organism: uncultured Bacteroidota bacterium; assembly: GCA_902523665.1. Lineage (GTDB taxonomy): Bacteria > Bacteroidota > Bacteroidia > Flavobacteriales > Flavobacteriaceae > Marisimplicoccus. The sequence goes on from CABZAD010000021.1 coordinate 7,972, forward strand.
TCTATTTCATCTTCAGGGTGGGATTGATTTTCTTCTAATAATTTAGCAGCTCCTAACGATGTCATTAATGACATTTCAAGTGCTTGGTTAGATTCAAAGCCTAACTGAACTCCACCTTGAGCTGTAGCTCTAATAAGTCTCATCCAAAAAGCTATTCCACTTGCAGAGATTACTGTTGCAGCTTGCATATTTTTTTCCTCAATTATCATTGTATGTCCTAATTTTTTAAAAATATTTTCAACAATTTTAATACTATTTTCTCCAGTTTTGTTTGAGCAGATACATGTAACTGCATGCTTAACAGCAACAGCAGTATTAGTCATACATCTAATTACTTTTTTATCATTACCAAACTCATCCTCTAAATCTTTAATAGAAATCCCTGTTATGGGAGAAATAATAATTTGATCCGAGTTTATATAATTTTTAATTTCCTCTGCTAATGCCTTAAATTGTTTAGGCTGTACAGTTAAAAAAATTAAACTACTATTTGATACTGCTTTTAAATTATCATTTGATAAAATACATTTTTTATTTTCAATGTTGTGTCTTAAATTTTCAACATCTTTTTTGGTAACATATAATTTGTTTAAACTATCAAATGATTTAAGACCGTTTGCGATACTACTGCCAAGGTTTCCATACCCTAAAATTGATATATTCATATTTCTTGTTTAGTTCATCAAATATAATTCAAAATGACTATACTGTTTTATAAAGTCTATTATAAAAAAAGAATTATCTTGTTATAAATGCTTTTAGATGTAAATTCAATTTTAATTTTAGTCGCTGTAGGTCTTTTTGCAGGAGTTGTAAATACATTAGCTGGTGGCGGATCCTTAGTAACACTACCTGTCCTAATTTTATTTCTTGGGATGGATGAAGTAACAGCTAACGGCACTAATAGATTAATGATAATATTTTCTGCATTTGTTGCAAACTATGGCTATACAACTAAAGGAATTAAAACATACCCATATGGAATATACCTTGGCTTAACAGCTCTTATTGGTGCTCTTATCGGTGCTAGTATTGCTGTTGATATTGATGGAGATACTTTTAAAAGATTCCTTGCGATAATTATGATAGCTATTGGTCTTATAATTGTTTTTAACACAAAGTCGATTTCATCTTTGGAGCTTGCGGAAAGATTAAAAGGTAAATATTTATTTTATGCACTATTAGGTTTTTTCTTTATAGGAATATACGGTGGATTTTTAAATGCTGGTGTTGGCATTGTAATTATGCTTTTATTGACTTCAGTAAATAGAGTAAATTTAATTAGAACAAATGCAATAAAAGCATTTTCAGTATTTATCTATTCTCTTGCAGCTCTATTAATTTTTGCTATAGAAGGAAAAGTAGATTGGATTGTTGGCTTATGGATGGTCCTTGGATCAATTATTGGAGCATGGTTCTCAAGTATATGGTCAGTCAGAAAAGGAGGAGAAAAAGCAATTAGAATTACACTATTAATTATGGTGATATATATGGCTGTAAAATTATGGATGGATACATTTAATAGTTAGTATATTTTTTTATACTCAGCCCATAACCAGAAAGTCCCACACGATTAATTTGTTTTGAGTTACTAAGTAAGTTTATTTTTGAAACTCCTAAATCATGAAGTATCTGAGCACCTATCCCAAAATCTTTAAAATCAATTCTTGGTATTTCTTTTTTGTTATTAAAAGATTTTAATTTTTTAATAATTTCATCAGGAGATTGATTTTGATTTATAAATATAATTGCTCCTTTACCCTTTTTATTTATTTTTTCAAATATCTTATCATACCTCTTTTCATTAGTTCCAGACAGAATTTTGGTAACATCATTATTTATAACTGAGGAATTTATTCTTGTTAATATGGATTCATTTTTAATAAATTCTCCTAAGGTTAACGCTATATGGACTTGATCATTGTTTGTTTGCTTATATCCTCTTAGTCTATAGCTTCCATATTGAATATTAATATCTTCATCAAAAATTTTATTTATAAGACTATCATTTTTCATTCTGTAAGCAACTAAATCCTCAATAGAGACAATTTTAAGATTAAACTTAGTAGCTACCTTAATTAACTCTGGTAATCTTGACATAGTCCCGTCATCATTCATAATCTCTACTATAACTCCAGCCGATTCAAACCCAGCAAGTCTTGCAAAATCAATAGCTGCTTCTGTATGCCCAGTTCTTCTAAGCACACCACCGTTTTTTGCAATGAGAGGAAATACATGACCTGGTTTTTGCAAATCATCAGGCTTTGTATTCTTGTCAACTAAAGCTTGGACTGTTTTAGCTCTATCAGAAGCGGAGATACCTGATGTCACTCCATTACCTTTTAAATCTACTGAGACTGTAAAGGCAGTTTCCAGAGGATCTGTATTATTTGGAACCATTTTTTCTAAGTGCAGTTTAGAGCACAATCTTTCGGACATAGGAACACATATTAGACCTCTTCCATTTTTAGCCATAAAATTAATTTTTGAGGAGTCAATTGTTTGAGCAGCTGTTATAAAGTCTCCTTCATTTTCTCTATTTTCATCATCAACGACTATTATTATTTCACCTCTTCTAATTGATTCAATTGCATCCTCAATTTTATCTAATTTGATTTCTGTCATTTTTTTATTTTTATTTTATTAAAAATTTCAATTAACCTATCAAAAAGAGAGAATCTAATTAATCTGTCAGTGGACACTAACATTGTCAAATAAATTGCAAAAGGGGCTATTGTAAATGTTGAAATCCAGCTACCGATAAATGGACTAATTGAATTATCCTCTGCAGCATTTTTCCCAAATACTCCTATGTAGTGATATGTCAAAAAAATAATTATTGACAAAACAAGAGGAAAGCCAAGTCCTCCTTTTCTTATGATAGCACCTAGGGAAGAGCCAATTAAAAATAAAAAAATACATGCAAATATCAGGCTATATCTTTCGTTAACAGTAAGTTTATGAAGATTAATTAATTTTTGTTGTAAGAAAAAAGTCTTTTTCTTATTTGATAATTGTCTTAAATAAATATCTACTTCTTCATCTGCCATTGATAAAACTCGGTTTATTTCGTATACTTCAGGAGAATTCAGAAGTTCTAAAAAAGAACCAACAAAATAATCATTATCTAATTCAACCTGATCTGGATTTAAATTGGGTAATTTTTTTAGTGTATGACCTACTATAAAATTTTTTGCAAAAATATTTTTATCTTCTTCAAATTTTTTATTTAAAGTGTCAGAGCTATTCTTAAGTTGATTAATTTTTTGCATTTTGTAAGTAGATTTATATGTCTCCTCTTCAAGATCAACATTATTAAAGTCTGATATGTCAATATTAAGAATATATTCTTCAAAAGATGCTCTGGTGTGAGGATACTTTTGTTTTCCAGCTTCAGTAGAGGCAATAATATCCTCATATCTATTACCATTCTTTAAAATTAATTGAAGGTAATTATCATTTTGATTTCTAACCTCTCCGCTTTCTGCTTTAATCACTAAACGATTAATTTCATCATTTGAAATGTTATGAAGTATAATGTCTTCAAGATATTGTTCATTATCTCCATACTTCCTGGAGACTTTAATATTCATATTTCCTATATCATTAAATATGCCTTCACGTATACTTAAAGTAGGTTTAAGTTTTGCGAGGTTCTTTCTTAAATTGTATGATTTAAGTTCACCATATGTAACAACATGATTTGAAAAATAAAATGATCCAATTCCAAGAAAAATATGAAATATTAATAATGCAACCATGCTTCTAATAATTGAAATTCCGTTTGATTTCATAGCAATAAATTCATAATTTTCTGATAGAGTACCGTAAGTAATTAATGAAGCTAAAAGAATTGATAAGGGTAATACAAGAGGAACCAATTTAGGTGAAAAGTATATAAAGAATTTACCTATCGTAAAAATATCCAGACCTTTTCCTGCAAGTTCATCTATATATAACCAAAAAGTTTGAATAATAAATATTAGGAAACATATTGCAAAAACAGATATGAATCTACTCAAGTAAAATTTTAATATGTATTTATCTAGAATCTTCAATTTATTCTACTATAATATAATTTTTATAGTTTTCAATATCAAATTTAAATAAAGACAATGGAACAGATAAATTATAATCATAAGTTAATGTTAAAAAGGTATTGATTATTTGTTCGCTTGATGAATCTTGCATCTCTATTTTTTCAATTGAATAATTTGAAGAATTAATAGAAATAAAATAAATAATACCATCATTTTTATTTACTGCTTTAATGATATATTTTCTTGAATTACTAAGATTGTATAATTCATGATTTCTTGTAAAAAAATTTAAAAGTTGATATGGAGTAAAGCTAAACATTGGAATATCTGAATTACCAGTTATAATTTCCTGATTTTCATGAACAATTGTAAATAAATTTTCACCATCATATATTTGATCAATATATTCAGTGTCAATAAAGTATTTTTCACCTTTAGAAAAAAGTTCGCCAGTTATTGGTAAAATTGGATTATCAACTTTAGATTCAATCCTAAACTTATAATAAAAATCATTTAACATTAATGATTTTTCATGTGTTGTTTTAAGAATTTGCTCTGGAGATTGACAGAAGATTAAGTTAATCCCAAAAATTATTAAAACTGGAGCCTTAAATATGTTAAAATTATTTACCACTCAAGAGAGATTCTAATGAATTTAAATCTGAAATCAATACCTGTCTTGGTTTACTTCCCTCAAACGGTCCAACAATACCTGCATCTTCCATCTGATCAATCAGTCTTCCAGCTCTATTATATCCAAGCTTAAGTTTTCTTTGGAGTAATGATGCCGAGCCCTGTTGATTAATTACTATTACTCTTGCAGCTTCATTAAACATTGAGTCTCTTTCATCAATGGATATTTCAGAGGATAAATTAACATCTTCTTTTAAATATTCTGGCAGAACATAAGCAGATGCATAACCAGTTTGCGAGCCTATAAAATCTGATAATTTTTCAACTTCAGGAGTGTCTATAAAACCACATTGAATTCTGGTTAAATCATTTGATTGAGAATATAATAAGTCCCCTCTACCAATCAACTGTTCAGCTCCTCCAATATCAAGAATTGTTCTTGAGTCAATTTTTGAAGTAACTCTAAATGCAATCCTGGCTGGAAAATTAGCCTTAATTAACCCCGTAATAACATTAACAGATGGTCTTTGAGTTGCTATTATTAAATGAATACCTACTGCTCTGGATAGTTGAGCAAGTCTTGCAAGCGGCGTCTCAACTTCTTTTCCTGCTGTCATTATTAAATCAGCAAATTCATCAATTACTAGTACTATATATGGGAGAAATGTATGACCATTTTCTGGATTTAACTTTCTTGATATAAATTTTGTATTATACTCTTTTATATTTCTGGACATAGCATCTTTTAAAAGCTCATATCTTTTATCCATTTCTCTACATAATGAATTAAGAGTATTAATTACTTTATCATTTTCAATTATAATTGCATCCTCGGACTCAGGAAGCTTTGCTAAATAATGTTTCTCAATTTTGTTGTAAATCGATAGTTCAATCTTTTTTGGATCTACAAGAACAAATTTTACTTCAGCAGGATGTTTTTTATAAAGAATAGATGTTAGAATGGCGTTAATACCAACTGATTTACCTTGTCCAGTAGCTCCTGCCATAAGTAGATGAGGCATTTTTGTTAGATCAACAATGAATGTTTCATTGCTAATGGTTTTACCGATAGCAATGGGTAGTTCCATCTCAGACTCGATGTATTTTTTAGATGACAATAAGGACTTCATTGATACAACTGATTTCTTCTTATTTGGAACTTCAATACCGATTGTACCTTTTCCTGGTATTGGGGCAATTATTCTTATCCCTAAAGCTGAAAGAGATAATGCTATATCATCTTCAAGGTTTTTAATTTTTGAAATTCTAACTCCTGCATCTGGTATTATTTCATATAAAGTAACTGTTGGACCAATTGTTGCCTTAATTTGTTTAATTCCAATATTGTAATTTTTTAATGTATCAACAATCTTATTTTTATTTGTTTCTAGTTCATCTTGATCAATCTTTATTGTTCCATCACCATAATCTTTAAGTAAGTCAATACCTGGATTTTTAAAATTTCTTAAATCTAGAGTTGGATCAAACTTTTTTAATTTAACTCTATCAAAACTGATTTTTTCAGTGCTTTTTTCTTCAAAGTTAATTTCTTCAACT
>CABZAD010000022.1 GCA_902523665.1 uncultured Bacteroidota bacterium
GATTTTTACTGCTTTCAATAACACTATTTTCAAGATCTTTCTTGTAAGACTTAACTTTTTCTGATATGATTGAATCAAAAGACCCAATTATTTGTGCAGCAAGAATTCCAGCATTTTTTGAACCATTAAGAGCTACTGTCGCTACAGGAACTCCTCCAGGCATTTGAAGGATTGATAAAATTGAATCCCAGCCATCAATTGAGTTTCTAGATTTAATAGGTACACCAATAACAGGAAGACTTGTAATTGAGGCTACCATTCCTGGAAGGTGAGCAGCACCACCTGCGCCAGCGATAATAACTTTAATACCGTTTTTCTTTGCATTTGTTGCATATTCAATCATCTTTTTTGGTGTCCTGTGAGCCGATACTATATCATATTCTGTCTCTATGCCGAATGATTCTAACACATCTATTGCCTCCTTCATAATATTGAAGTCAGATTTACTACCCATTATAATCGCTACTTGACTCATTTTATTGATGTTATTATTACGGTCTCTTTAACCTCGTTAGCAATTTTTTTTGCAATTTTTAAATCTTCATTAATAATAGTTACATGCCCCATTTTCCTATTGGGCCTAGATTCAAATTTACCATAAATATGAGGATTAACCCCCTCTATTCCAATAATTTGGTCTAAATTTTTATAAGCTACTTTTCCCTTTGAATCATTATCACCTACGAGATTCACCATTACAGAATTTTCTAGAATTTTAGTGCTTCCAAGAGGTAAATCTAAGATTGTTCTCAGAAATTGTTCAAATTGACTTGTGTAAGAACCTTCAATTGAAAAATGATAACTATTGTGGGGCCTTGGGGCAACTTCATTGACTAATATGTCATTTTCATTTGTTAAAAACATTTCTACTGCTATAATTCCAATAATATTAAATTTCTCTGAAACTTTATATGCAAGATCTTCAGCCGCAGATTTAATATTGTGGTCAATTTGAGCAGGAGAAATTACATATTCTACTTGGTTAGATTTTTTATTAAATTCCATTTCAACTGTTGGATAAACAACTCTTTCTCCTGATTTCCTAGAACCAACCATAACTGAAAGTTCTTTTTTAATATCAATTAACTCCTCAATTATACAATGACAATCACTTATTTCTTCTAGGCTTTTATTGTCAAATATTTTTTTAACTCCATATCCATCATAACCCATCTTTGATGCCTTCCAAATAAAAGGAAAAGATATCTCACCCTTAGTTATTTTATTTTTAATCTCATCAATTCCATTTAAAATTTTAAAAGAAGATGTTGGAATCCCATTATTTTGATAAAATATTTTTTGATTAGACTTATCTTGAACCGTTTCAATCACACTTGCTTGAGGATATACCTTTTTATTTAAGGACTCTAAATGTTTTAATGCCTCAATATTAACATTTTCAATTTCAATGGAAATTATGTCACAAAGTTTGCCAAATTTTACAACAGTTTCAAAATCCATTAAATTACCTTCAAAAAATTCTTTACAAAGTTTACTTGAAGGGCAATCCTTATTAGGATCAAGTATAAAAACATCTAAACCCCATTTGTTAGAAACATCTAATACCATTTTGCCAAGTTGTCCACCACCTAATATTCCAATTGTCTTTTTTTCAATAAACATTTGGCAAAAATAAGCATAACTTTAAACACGATAAAGAATACGAAACATTTTAAATATCTTTGTAGCCATGTTTAACATTGTCATTTTTGGAAAACCTGGTTCTGGTAAAGGAACTCAAGCTAACTTTCTAAAAGAAAAATATAGTTTATATCATATATCAACTGGAGATTTATTTAGAAAAAATATTAGTAATGAAACTAAGCTGGGAATTCAAGCAAAATCTTATCTAGATAAAGGAGATCTTGTACCTGACTCTGTTACAATTAAGATGCTGGAAAATGAAGTATTATCGAATAAAAAAGTAAAAGGATATATCTTTGATGGATTTCCAAGAACTTTGGCCCAAGCTGAATCTTTAGAAACCTTTTTAAGTTCAATTAAATTAAAAATAAATGCTACAATTGCACTCGATGTAGATGAAAATGAACTGATAACAAGACTAATAGATCGGGGAAAAACTACTAATAGAACTGATGACCAGGATTTAGAAAAGATTAAAAATAGATTTAACGAGTATAATAATAAGACCTCAATACTTATAAATTTCTATGACAAACAAGGTAAATTCCATTTAGTTGATGGGAAAGGATCAGTAGATGATATCACTTTAAGGCTATTTAACCTAGTTGAAAGCTTAATCTAATGTTATGATGGTTGATAACTTTGTAGATTATGTAAAACTCACTGTTAAATCAGGTAATGGGGGTAGAGGATCTTCTCACTTAAGACGTGAAAAATATGTACCAAAAGGTGGGCCAGACGGCGGTGACGGCGGCGATGGTGGAAGTATAATAGTTTTAGGTGATTCAAATTTGTGGACTCTTCAAAGCTTTAGATTTAAGAAACATTTTAAGGCAGGTAATGGTGGAGACGGGGGTGGTTCTAGAAAATCAGGTTTTAGTGGTAAAAATATTTTTATCAAGGTTCCCCTTGGAACTATTGTTAAGGATACAGCAACCAATAAAACTTTAATTGAAATAAACGAAGACAAAGAAGAGGTAATATTATTGAGAGGAGGAAAAGGTGGTTTAGGAAACTCTCATTTTAAATCTTCAACAAATCAAACACCAAGATATTCTCAATATGGTCTTCCGGGTCAAGAAGTTCAAATAACACTTGAACTTAAAATACTTGCTGATGTTGGTCTTGTTGGATATCCAAATGTTGGAAAATCAACATTGCTGTCAGTTTTAACTGATGCTAAACCAAAAATTGCTGATTATGAGTTTACAACTTTAAAACCAAACCTTGGAATAGTATCAATTTCAGACTATAGGTCATTTGTAATGGCAGATATACCTGGTATAATTGAAGGAGCAAGTGAAGGAAAAGGTCTTGGACATTATTTTTTAAGACATATTGAGCGAAATTCTATTTTACTTTACATTATCCCAGTGGATTCAAAAAATGTAAAGCAGGACTTTGAAGTTTTAAAAAGAGAGCTGATTAGATATAATCCTGAATTAACAGATAAAGAGTTTATAATTGCCTTCAGTAAATCAGACCTCATGGATAAGGAACTACTCGATGAACTTGAAAATAACTTAAAAAAAGAATTTAATTCAGTCCCATTTACTATATTTTCATCAGTAAGCTCCTATGGTATAAATAATTTAAAAGAAATACTTTGGAAAAAACTAAATAAAAATACATAGTTATGAATATTAAAAATGCACAAAAAAACGTTGATCAATGGATAAAAAAACATGGTGTTAGATATTTTAACGAACTGACAAATATGGCTATTCTATCCGAAGAAGTTGGTGAAGTTGCTAGAATAATTGCTAGAAAATATGGTGAGCAAAGTTCAAAAGATAATGACAATGAAGAGAAGCTTGCTGATGAGTTATCAGATGTTCTATTTGTATTAATTTGTTTAGCAAATCAGACAGGAATCGATTTGGAAAAATCTTTTCATGAAAACTTAAATAAAAAAACCAACAGAGATAAAAATAGACATAAGTCTAATATTAAATTAAAGTAGTGTATAAGATTTCAAAAGAATTTCGAGATATTCAAGGCGATATTCGCATTAGTGGTTCAAAAAGTGAATCTAATAGGCTCATATTATTGAGAGCATATACTTCAAATTTTAAAATTTTAAATTTATCAAACTCAGATGACACCAAATTAATGATATCAGCTATTGAATCTGATAAAAAGGAGATTAATATTGGACATGCTGGAACTGCTATGAGGTTTTTGACTTCATATTTTTCATCAATATCAAATAAATCAAAAGTTTTAACTGGTTCAGACAGGATGAGGCAAAGACCTATTTCTATTTTAGTAGAAGCTCTTAAAGACATGGGGTGTGATATTGAGTATATAGAAAAAAAGGGATTTCCCCCTTTAATGATTAATGGAAAAAATATTTTAAATAACTCAGTCAACTTAACCGCAGATGTTAGCTCACAATATATTTCTTCTCTTATGATGCTGGGTGTTTCTCTTAAAAAAGGTCTTGTGATTATTTTATCTTCAAAGATTACATCTTTACCATATATATTAATGACAAAAAGTATTATTGAGAGAATAGGTGGTATTGTAAAAATTCAGGATAGAAAAATTATTATTGAACCATTTAAAGAAAAAGTTATTCCAGCACAATCTGTTGAATCTGATTGGAGTTCAGCCTCTTATTTCTTTAGTTTAGCAGCTTTATCTAAATCAGTTAAATTGACTCTTTCTAAATTTTCCAAGGATAGTTTACAAGGTGATTCAAGACTTGTGGATATCTATAAAAAGTTTGGTGTTGGAACAATATTTAAAGATGAAAAAATTATATTAAGTAAGAATAATATAAGTCTTCCTAAAAGTATTAACCTAAATTTAAGAGATAATCCAGATCTTGCTCAGACAATACTTATAACCTGCCTTGGACTTAGAATTGATTGTACACTATCTGGTTTACATACATTAAAAATAAAAGAAACAGACAGGTTAGTCGCTTTAAAAAATGAAATTGAAAAATTCGATGTAGATAGAATTGAAATAACTGAAAATTCAATAACACTTGAAAATAATTCAGATATTAAACATGACGTAATAATTGACACATACAATGATCATAGAATGGCTATGTCTTTTGCTCCTTTGTCCCTTTTAGTACCAATTAATATTAACAATCCAGAAGTAGTTTCTAAATCTTATCTTAACTTTTGGAATGATTTAGAAAGTTTGGGATTCGATATTTTAAAAAAAAATAGATAAATACTTGACTTTCCCTATCTCAGAAGTTTATATTTGCGATCTTAATGGATTATCATGAAATTATCTGACTTTGATTACAAGCTGCCTAATAAATATCTTGCTCAGTACCCTTCTCATGAAAGAGATGAGTGTAAGCTTATGCTTTTAAATAGAAAAGAAGAAAAAATTGAACATTTGATCTTCAAGGATTTAATTAATTTTTTTGATGATGGAGATGTAATTGTCCTAAATAATACAAAAGTGTTTCCTGCAAGACTATTTGGTAATAAGGAAAAAACTGGTGCTAGAATCGAAGTATTTCTTTTAAGGGAACTTAATAAAGATCAGAGGCTTTGGGATGTATTAGTAGATCCTGCTAGAAAAATTAGAATTGGAAATAAATTATACTTTGGTGAAGACGAGAGCCTTGTTGCAGAGGTTATTGATAATACAACTTCTAGAGGAAGAACTCTAAGGTTTCTTTTTGATGGCCCATATGATGAGTTTAGAAATAAGCTTCAAGAACTCGGTGAAACACCTTTACCTAAATACATTAATAGACCTGTAGAACCTCAGGATAAGGACAGATTTCAGACTATTTATGCCAAAAATGAAGGGGCTGTCGCAGCACCTACTGCAGGACTACATTTCTCAAAACATTTACTTAAAAAATTGGAGATAAAGGGTGTACTTCTTCCTGAAATTACATTACATATTGGACTTGGGACTTTTAGTCCTGTAGATGTAGAGGATTTATCAAAGCACAAAATGGATTCAGAAGAATTAAAAATTAGTGATGAGTCTGTCAAGGTAATAAATAATGCTCTTAATAGTAATAAAAAGATTTGCGCTGTTGGAACTACTGTAATGAGAGGCCTCGAAAGTTCAGTTTCATCATTTGGTACACTAAACCCTTTCGATGGCTGGACTCATAAATTTATATATCCGCCATTTGACTTTTCTATTGCTAATTCAATGATTACAAACTTACATACTCCCAAATCTACCCTCTTGATGATGGTATCTGCATTCGGAGGTAAAGATTTTGTTTTAAAAGCTTACAAAGAAGCAATGAAGAAAAAATATAATTTTTCTTCATATGGTGATGCAATGATGATCATCTAGAGTTAAAATTTGAAAATTACTAATAAAATAAAGAAACCGATTTCTCATGAATTAAAGATTTTTGAGAATCAATTTTACAGATCAATTTCTTCTAAGGTTAGGCTTTTAGATCTTATCCTAATTTATGTTCTCAAAAGAAAAGGAAAACAGATAAGACCAACATTAGTCTTTCTTTTTGCAAAAATGTTTTCAAAAAAAGGAAAAATTAGCCCAAAGACATACAGAGCAGCTAATTTAGTTGAATTAATCCACTCAGCATCCTTAATTCATGACGATATAGTGGATGACAGTAACATCAGACGTAATTTTCTTACTTTAAATGCACTTTGGAAAAATAAAATTGCAGTTTTGGTCGGAGACTTCTTTTTATCAAAGGCTTTACTTCTTTCAACTGAAAATAAAGACTATGATTTGTTAAACGAGGTCTCTTTGGCAGTTAAGGAAATCTCTGAAGGAGAACTTTATCAGATACAAAAATCAAGGAGTTTTAAATTATCTGAAAAAGAATATCTAGAACTAATTTCAAAAAAGACTGCTTCCCTTTTTGCGTGTTGTTGTAAAGTAGGTTCTATATCTTCAGGAGAAAAGAATCTTGCTAAAATAGAGAAATTTGGTAATTATCTTGGAATCATATTCCAAATTAAGGATGATTTATTTGATTATTCATCAAAGAGAATTGGAAAACCTACCAAATTAGATTTGAAGAATCAAAAAATTACTTTACCATTAATTTATTCAATTGAAAAATCAAATCTAAAGGATAGAAGAATTATAAAGTCAATTTTAAAAAAGAAAAAATATCTGGTTAGTGATAAAAAAATAGTAAATAAATTTATAAATAAACACAATGGTTTTGAATATGCTTATGAGAAAATGAATGATTTTAAAAACAATGCTTTAAAACTACTGAAAGATTTCCCCCAAAATGATTCAAATAATTCTATAAAAATTCTACTAGATTATATAATTGAGCGAAAGTATTAATTTGTTATATTAGAATAAATTATAAATTTTGATAAGTAAAGATACTATTGATAAGGTTTTTGAATTTTCAAGAGTTGAAGAGGTTATTTCTGATTTTATTGCTTTAAAAAAATCTGGTGCAAATTATAAAGGGTTAAGCCCTTTCACTAACGAAAAAACTCCAAGCTTTGTCGTATCTCCATCAAAACAAATCTGGAAAGACTTTAGCTCGGGTAAAGGAGGAAATGTCATTGCCTTTCTTATGGAGCATGAACAATTTAATTACCCAGAGTCTATAAGATATCTTGCTAATAAGTATAATATTGAAATAATTGAAACAATTGAAACATCAGAGAATATTGAGGAAAGGAATGAGAGAGAATCATTATTCATTATTAATAATTTTGCGTCATCACATTTTCAAGACAAATTGTTAGAGAAAGAAGAAATTAACAAATATTTATTGGAAAGAGGTCTTTCACCGAATACTATTAAAAATTTTAATTTAGGATATAGCATTGACTCACAAAATAATTTCTACAGAAAAGCTAATGATAACGGATACTCTGACGAGTATCTTAATGAAACAGGTCTAGTTATCAACAGTAATAATAAAATGATTGACAGATTTCGAGGAAGAATTATTTTTCCCATTAAAAGCATTTCAGGAAGAGTGCTAGGTTTTGGTGGAAGGATAATAGATTCAAATAAAAAAATAGCAAAATATATTAACTCTCCTGAAAGTAAGATTTACAACAAAAGTAAAATTCTATATGGAATTTACGAGTCAAAACAATTTATTGTTAAAGATGACACATGTCTTCTTGTTGAGGGTTATATGGATGTTATCCAGTTGCATGAGCATGGAATTAAAAATGTACTTGCTTCATCTGGGACTTCTCTGACAAAAGATCAATTAATTCTTATAAAAAGATTGACGCCTAACATAGTAGTTCTATTCGATGGTGATCAAGCAGGGCTTTCAGCTTCCCTAAGAAGTATTGATATGATTTTAGAGGAAGGTCTAAATGTTAAAATTTGTTCCTTTCCTGAAGGTGACGATCCAGACAGCTTTGTAAGGAAAAATAAGAAAGAAAAAATGTTAGAATTTATAAATAAAGAGTCAAAAGATTTTGTTGATTTTAAATTATCGATAAATAAAGATTTTAAAGATGATGAGGATAAAAAGGTTTCTATAATCAGAAATATATTGAAATCTATTTCATTGATTCCAGATACCCTAAAACAAGAAATCTATATCAAAAAGTTGTCTGCTGTTTTAGAAATTGATGAATCATCATTGTTTAGATCTTTCTCAAATTTTGGTGTATCTAAATCATTAAAGAGATCTTCCAAAAATTTTTATAACTCAAAAATATCTAAAGTTAAGGCTTCAGATCAAAAGCATACATCATCATATATATATCAGTTAGAAAGACAGATAATTAGTATTCTTCTTAAATATGGGGTGGAAGAAATTCAATTTGAAGATATAATATTAAATAAGGATGAAGATGGAAAATTAGTAGAAATAAATAAGAACATTAGATCAAAGGTATTTGAAAAAATTTATCTTGATTTACAGCAAGATGAAATAGAGTTTACTCATTCTCCTTTCAAGAATATCTATAAAAAACTAATTAATAGCTTTCATAATCAGGAATCTGTCTCTATTGATAATTTCATAAATGATTTAGACTCTAATTCAAGTAAGATTGTCTCTGACATTTTAATTAATGATGATAAATATCAATTACATGATTGGGAGAGAAAAAACATATATGTTAAAAAAATTGGAAGTGAATTGAGTCAGCTTGTGAACGAGACAATACTAAATATGAGAAGATATCTTATTGATAAAAAAATTAATGAGCTTCAAGAATCTAAAAAAGATGAAGATAAAGGAGATGTTTTAGAGGAAGTGATGAGTTATTATAAATTAAAAAAGATGTTGTCGGCTAAACTTAATAGGGTTGTTTAATATGTTTTTTAGCGAGAAGATAAAGATCAGTCTTAGAATTAACTTCTAGTTTTTTCATTACTCTTGTTATGTATGTGTTTACGGTTTTTTGATTAATATTTAATTTCTCGGATATTTCTATATTTCTTTTTCCTCTGAAGAACAATTTTAATACTTGAAGTTCTCTCTTTGATAAGCTATTTAATTTCTCAGTGTTATAGTCAAAATTAAATCTATTTTTTAGTCTTGTAAATTTGTTTATTTCTTTGTTGCCATATATTGAAAAAGCGATATCCTGTATGATACTTCGAATGGATTTCTTGCTTAAATTTTTTGTAATAAAACCTGAAGCTCCAGATTTAAGAAGATCAATTGATTTACTTTCATTTGATTCAGAAGTAAATATTATAATTGGAATCTCAGTTTTATTTTTTTTGAACTTTTTAAATATATTAAAAATATTGCCTTTTCTATAATTTACGTCAGAGATAATTATACCTATCTCTACATAATTTAATATTTCATAGATATTCTCTCCTGTTTCTAAATAGTCGGACACTTCAAAGACTAATGAATTTTTAAAAATAGATTTTAATCCAATATATATAATAGGACTTGAGTCTATAACTAAGATTTTTAACTTTTTCAATATTTTATATATAATCTTTTGGAATTGAACAAACAGGAATTGGAAGCATTTTATGCCTGTTAGTTGATTTTAACGATTTGAATATGCTCATGACTTCTATTTCTCTCTGTGATTGATTTAAATCAGATTTTGATTCTTGTAGCATCGCCTTTTCGAGCTCATCATAAGTTGCTCCAATTTGTTCTTCATCGGTTCTATTGTCATTCCATAAACCATCTGTTGGCTTTGCTTTTATAATCTCATCAATGATTTTATGATATTTAGCCAGTTCAAAAACCTCAGATTTTAGTAAATCTGCAATTGGACTAATATCAACTCCACCATCTCCATATTTAGTGTAAAAACCAATACCAAAATCTTCAACTTTGTTACCTGTACCAGCAACTATAAAATTGTTAAGAGCAGCGAAGTAGTAAAGTGTAACCATTCTTAATCTAGACCTAGTATTTGCAAGACTTAGGTCATGTTTGACCGACTCACTAATTGGTAAAGAATCTACAAAGGTATTATATGTATTATCAAGGTTAATTAAAACTGAAGTTACATTTGAATATTTTGATTTCAACCATTCAATATGTTTTTTTGCTCTTGAAATTTGAACATCTTCCTGTTTTATTGGCATCTCAATACAAATTAATTTCTTTCCAGTTTCAGCACATAGTGTTGAAGTTAATGCAGAGTCTACTCCACCTGACACTCCGACAACTAATCCATTAATTTTACTATTATCAAGGTATGTATTTATCCAATTTATTATATGTTTTGAGACTTTTTTGGGGTGTTTCATAAAGAATATTTAATTATATATTTGTCCAAATTTACTATATATTAAAATTATATGAAAGAAACAGAAATAATAATTAAAGTTAGGTTGGATTCTAATAATATTCCTGAAGAAATTTACTGGTCTGCTCCTGATGGTGGTATAAAAGATGAGCAGTCAAAAGCGATACTTCTCTCTTTCTGGGATAATGCAAAAAAAGAAACTTTAAAGATGGATTTATGGACTAAAGAAATGCCAATTGATGAAATGAAATCTTTTATGTTACAGACTTTTGTGTCTATGAAAAATTCAATTTCTAAAGCTATTGGAGATGAAAACCTTGTGAACTTAGTTGATGACTTTTGTGTTGAATTTGAAAAAAGAGTTTCTGAAAAAAATTAGATTTTATATTCTTTTATAGAATCTTTTATAAATTTAAAAATATCATCAATTCCTGATTTATCTTTAGATGATGTTATATAATATAGTGGAAGTTCATCCCAATAAATAGAAATTTGTTTTCTTAAATTATTAATTTGACTCTCAATCTGGCTAGATTTTAATTTATCTGATTTAGTAAAAATTATAACAAAAGGGCATAAATTATCATTCAAAAATTCCATGAATTTAATGTCAATTTTTTGTAAGTCATGTCTTATATCGATAAGTAAGAAAGTGTATAAAAGTTGTTTTCTAAATTTGAAATAACTTCTGTGAGTTTTTTTGATGTTTTGTTTAATTTTTTTTGAAAGAGTTGCATATCCATAGCCAGGAAGATCTACTAGGTAAAAACTTTCATTTATTTTGAAATGATTTATTAGAACAGTTTTTCCAGGTGTTGATGATGTTTTAGCAATTTTTTTATTATTTAGAAGAGAGTTAATCAGTGATGATTTACCAACATTTGATCTCCCCACAAGTGCATATTCAGGAATCTTGCTTTGAGGACACTGACCAATTGACTTACTGCTTTTTTCAAAAACTGAATTAATTATTTTCATAATTAAAATTTTATAAATTATTATCTAAAAGCCATTTTTCCATCAATTTATTAAAATCATCAGGATGTTCCATCATTGGAGCGTGTCCACATTTATCAATCCATAGTAGGTCTGAATTTGGAAGAAGAGAATTAAAATCTTCTGCAACATTTGGTGGTGTTACTGAGTCTTGTTTACCCCAGATAATTAAAGTTTTAGTTGTCATCTTTGGAAGGTCATCTGCCATATTGTGTCTAATAGCACTTTTAGCTAAAGATAAGGTTCTTATCAATCTCTCTCTATTATTTATGCTTGCAAATACTTCATCGACTATTTCTTTTGTAGCAATTTCGGGATTATAAAAAACCTCTTCGGTTTTTGTTTTTATATATTCATAATTGCCTCTTTTAGGATACCCATCACCAATCATTGATTTCTCGTATAGCCCTGAGCTACCAGTTATAACAAGTCCACTAACTAATACAGGATAATCTCTAGTAAATAGAAGGCCAACATGACCCCCCAGAGAATTACCTAACAGTACTACATCTTTTAGTTTTTTAAACTTAATAAAATCAAAAATAAATTTTGAAAATGTAGCAACATTTGTTTTGAGAATTGGAGTTGAATCAACTGGAAGTTCCGGTATAATAACCTTATAATTTTTTGATGGAAAGTGTTCAAAAACACCTTGAAAATTACTTAAACCACCCATAAGTCCGTGGAGAATAATTATTGGTCTACCTTCACCTTTTTCGATATACGTAAATTCTCCTTCTTTTATTAAGCTTTCGTCCATAACCCTGATGTAAAGCACAAATATATGCATAAAGAATAACCTATTTTTTTTACATCTTAATTCACTGTTAATCAAGTTAGTAAATAAAAAAAAAATATTTTATTAACAAAGTGGTAAAAAGTGGTAAAAAGTGGTAAATATATTTTATATTTGAGTAAAGCTAACATTTAATGCAACACTTTATAGGAACATATGAATGTAAGGCAGATGAGAAAGGAAGAATTATGCTTCCAGTTTCTTTAAAAAAACAATTATCTGATAAGTTAAAAAATGGATTTGTTATCAAAAGAGCTGTTTTTAATTTATGTTTAGAATTGTATCCATTAAAAGAGTGGGACGAATTAATGCTTAGAATAAATAAGTTAAATAGGTTTAACAAAAAAAATATTGATTTTATAAGGAGATTTACAGCTGGAGTTAGACAAATTGATATTGACATTTCTGGAAGAATATTGATTCCAAAAGATTTAATGAATCATGCTAAAATCTCTAAAGATATAGTTGTTTCATCAGCTGTTAATATACTTGAGATTTGGGATAGGGGGCTTTATGAAGAAGCTATAGATGATGCAAAAGGTGACTTTGGTAATCTTGCAGAAGATGTGATGGGAGATAAAACAGATAATGATGTATCATAATCCAGTACTACTTAATGAGTCAATATCTGGTTTAAAAATTAATCCAAGTGGAATCTATGTTGATGTAACTTATGGAAGTGGAGGTCATTCTCAAGAAATATTAAAAAATCTAAATTCAAATGGTAAATTAATTGCCTTTGATAAAGATCAAGATGCTATTGAAAATAAATCAAATGATAGTAGACTAAATCTTGTTAAGTCAAACTTTAAGTATTTAAACAACTTCTTAAACTACTATAAGATAAAGGAAATTGATGGACTGTTAGCAGATTTTGGAATATCATCTCATCAAATAGATAATAAGAACAGAGGGTTTTCAACTAGGTTTAATTCTGAACTTGATATGAGAATGAACACTGCTCAAAAAATTGATGCTAAAATCATAATTAATGATTATGATAAAGATCAATTGGAATATATTTTTAAAAATTTAGGTGAATTAAAGAACTACAAAAAAGTAACCGAAAAAATAATTTCCGAAAGAAAAAAGAAATCTATAGATACTACAGGAGATCTTAAAAAAATTTTAGCTCCGTTAGTTAAAGTAAAAGATGAGAATAAGTTTTTGGCACAAGTTTTTCAGTCAATAAGAATAGAAGTTAATGATGAGTTGGAAGTTATAAGAACCCTATTGAGTAATTCTTCAAGATATATTAAAAAAGGTGGGAGACTAGTCTGTATTTCCTACCATTCATTAGAGGATAGAATTGTAAAAAAATTTATCCAAAATGGAGGTTATAATGATGAAGTAGAAACTGACCTCTATGGAAATAAAAATGTCATATTTAAAAAA
>CABZAD010000023.1 GCA_902523665.1 uncultured Bacteroidota bacterium
AAGGTTTCTCTTGTATGTAAGGTTCATCTTTATCTTTCACAAAAAAATGTTGAGAGTCCTCACCAAAATTGTAACAGCGACTCACAATAGGATTTTCAATTCTGGTTTTGTAATTAATTTGCCCCCTGTGTTTGAGTTCCCAAGGCATCATATTAGTAGTTGGATAATCTTTTATATGATCAATATTCGGACCTCTTTCAAGCATTAAGGTTTTAATCCCACCATCACATAATTCTTTAGATACCCATCCTCCAGACATTCCGGCACCAATTACTATTGCATCAAAATTATTATTCATATTTATTAAATTGTAACACAGCCTATATATCTTGAAGGTGCATACTCATAATTTAAATATTCCGTCAAATAAAATTCTGATGTAGTAAAATGAGTAATACTCAAATGTTTAGTAGTATTAATAAAAAATATATAATTTTCTGATTTAGACTCTAGACTATCTAGATCATCAAAAATTAAACTATTATTATGAACTTTAATTGACTCACTAAATTCATCTAATCCACTTAAATACTTATTCATGTCGCTTAAGCTATAACAATCATTTAGCATTGTGATTATAAATTCGGTTAAACTTTCAGGGCTCTTAACTTTGAGATTTTCAATAGGTAGAATGTATTCACTTACTTCTTTAATTAAATTTAACTGATCATAATTCAGCTCTTTATCACCAACTATATATTCGTTACTAAATTTACATGATGGGAAAAGTATGCTTCCACCGGTTATTAAAGCTATGTTTTGAATAGCATATCTTCTTTTCATACTTTTAAAATTAAAAAATTATTTTGTATGCAAAAAATTACTTGGGACGTTCAAAATAACTTAACACTATTTTTTCATTTTTTTATAAATTAGAGATATGGGATTCTTAAAGAGTAAAAAATTTTGGAAAATATTTATAATTGCCTTTATAGTTGGTGTTATTATAGGTGGTGTTTTAGAATATATTAAACTAACATCATAATTATTACTTTTATTTTATGCCATTAGAGATTATAATTAAAGGAATCATATTCTGTTTTGTAGGTGCTGGGATGTTTCAAATTAATAAGTGGCTTCAATTTAAAGAGCAAGACAATAAATGGAAAGAGGGCTGGAATAACTTTGTGATGCTATTCTGTATTGTAGTTTATATAGCTACATCAATTTTTCTTTTTGAAAACAATTTCTAATGTGCGGAAGATTTAACTATTCGAATACTAAAATATTAGAGGGCGATTTACCACAGAGGTATAATGTTGCTCCAGGGACTAATATATTAGTGGTAAATGAAGATAATAAACCTCAAGTACTAAACTGGGGTTATTCTCCGACATGGATGAAAAGCGGAATGATAATCAATGCCAAAAGAGAAACTCTAAAGTCTAAGCCTACATTCAGACATCATACAAAAGCATACACTCTAATTAATGGATGGTATGAATGGAAAAGAGAGGGAGATAAGAAACAACCTTATTATTTTTTTTCCAAGAAGTATGAGACATTATTTGTAAAGTCACTAATAAAGGATGATTGCGCTGTTTTAATTACAACTCAAGCAAATGATAATATCGCACATATTCACAATCGTATGCCTTTAATGGACTCTGAATTAAACTGGAGTTCATTTAACAAGGACATAAACAATATTGAAATTGATTATTACCCAGTATCAACTCAAGTTAATTTTTCAAAAAATGACAATAAATCATTAATTGAACCATTGACTTGAAAAAATATAAATAAATAACTTTAAAAAACCCCCCAACTTTGGAGGGTTTAAATTTAATAAAGACTATTTAATTTTATTCCATTAACCCTAACTGTGTTAAGAAATCAAGGTTGTCAAAAAAATCTAATTTCTTGATAATCAATATATTTTTATAATGAAGGCATATCTTCTTCTTTTAATTTAGAAAGAACACGGTGTAGAGAAAATTTTTTTTATATTAAGCTTATTAATTAAAAATCAATTAAAATGAGATACTATATTTTCATTATTTTTTCTTTATTTCTGCTTTCGTGCAATAACACTATTGAAAATCAATTAAATGAAATAATTAATAATTCTGACATCCCTGCTGTAGTAATGGGTAAGATTGACAAGGATGGTAAAATGCAGTTTTATTCAAATGGACCTTCAAGATGGGATAGAAATGACACTATTAATGAAAATAATATTTTTAGAATAGCTTCAATGACTAAAGCTCTTGGTTCAGTTGCGGCACTTCAACTTGTAGAAAAAGGTGAAATTACATTGGATGAACCATTGGATGATTATTTACCAGAAATGTCCTCAATAAAAATTATCAATGAAGATAATGAAATTGTAGAGCCTAAAAACAGTATTACTTTGAGGCATCTACTTACACATACTGCAGGTTTTGGATACTGGTTTACAAGTGAAAAGTTATCTCGTTGGAATGAATTAAAAGAAGAAATTAATTGGACAGAAAATTATCAGCCCAGATTATTTGAATCAGGCACCTCCTATATGTATGGAACTAACATAGATTGGGTAGGTAGATTAGTTGAAAAAATTTCAGGAATGAACTTGGAGGATTATTTTAGAGAGAATATTACAGGTCCTCTTGATATGAATAGTACGTGGTTTAATGTTCCAGAAGAATTAGAAGGCTTAGTTGTTACCTCTTCATATAGAAATTCAGAAACTGGAGAGTTAGTTAAAAATGAATATCAAAAAAGAGGGACTACTAATAATTATAATGCTGGAGGAGGATTATCAAGCTCTCCAAGTGATTATGGAAAATTTCTAGCTTGTATGCTAAACAAGGGTGAGTTTAATGGTGTTAAAATTTTGAATGAAGAGACATTTGAACTAATGAATTCACCTCAGTTAAATGAATTTAAGACTATACACCGATATGTTCCTGGTGGAAATGTTGACACTAAGCCAAGAGGAGATAAAGACAACTTCTTTGACAACTATGATAACTGGACATTAGCTTGGGCTTATGAGGAAAATTCAATTCATAGACCAATTGGTACAGGATATTGGGCTGGATTTTTAAATACTTATTTTACACTTGATTTTAAAAATGAATTTGCTTTAGTTTATATGACTCAAATTTTACCATTTAATGACATTCATTCATATAATTTATTTACGGCTTACGAAAGATTAGTTTATAAAAATTTAAAGCCTAGACCATAGGCATATCCTCTTCTTTCAATTCAGGAATTTCTAATCCTCTTAAATAAGTCAAACTAACGTTTATAGATGAATGTCCCATTTCTAAGGTTTGGGGCAAAGGGACAGTTCAATATTAAACTTACGTTAATTAGTTGCATATTGAAATTAAACTTCTTAGATTTAAGATTATCAACTATAAATCAATTTAAATGATTCCAATAAAGTTACTAATGCATATAAATTCACCAAAAGAAGAAGTATTTGAGGCTCTTACTGAATCCGATAAACTTTCAAAATGGTATACAACTATTGTTAAAGGAGTATTTAAGTTAGATGAAATTATCACTTTTGAATTTATAAATTTTGCAGAGTTTAAATTTAAAGTAATTGCTATAACACAAAACGAATCTGTTCATCTTGAAATTGTAGAATCTGAATTTGATAATGTTGGACATATAATGAAGTATGATTTAGATGAAAATGATGGTAAAACAAGAGTACGCTTTACTTATGAGGGCTTTGGAGAAATGGATGATTCTTATGCCAATATGAATTATAGTTCTGCTAAATATCTTGAAAGTTTAAGACAATATTGTCATACAGGAAATGGTGAAGCATTTGGCTCACCCTCTTACAGGTCTTGATAAACAACAAACTTAAATCATTGAGATTTCATCGTTATCAATTCTCAATAATTGCGGCATATTCCTTACCGCTTTTGTCTTCTCAATACAGTATATCTTTATTTTCGTAAACCCTTACCATCATTGACTTAACAAGCATTGAAACTTGTGTCGCTACAATATCCTACAAGGATTATTAATAAAGGTACTTTTATCGTTGAAAATAATTTCAGCTTTTTTTATTTTTTATTCTCTGTCAGTAATGTATAAGTTTTTTTTAAAGTATTTATTGAATACATTTCTCCAGTTTGTTTATTTAATAATACTCCTCTCTCTATATTAGAAATCTCCCAAACATGAGATTCAGGAGTTCCATTTGTAACTTCAGATTGAGGTTGATTTGTAAAACTTGATAGTAATGCAACAAACCCAATTACTGCAAATATTGATAGTATAATGTCTTTAATGTTTTTCATAATATTTATTTTGATTAAAAGTTAGGGTTTTTTTATACATTGAAGTATGGACTATTACCGAATTATATATCTAATTATTAATTGGGGCTTAGCAATAGCTCATGTTGTTGGTAACATTGCTTTATGGTATTACCTTGTTTTTACTATTACTTTTAGTTGGATTATGTTTTGTCTTTGTGCTTTTTCAAGTTTTTGGTCTTATATGTTTATTAAACACGCCTTATTTAAATAATTCTAATATCACTATCTTTGTAGTGTTAAAGCCGAGTATACTTCACTTTACAAATCTTTATTCAAATAAAATTAATCTATATCAGTAAGCTTATCCCTTATCCAGTCTCCTATTGTGCCTGTATTAAAAATTCTTGTCTTTAACTCGTTATCTGGAGGATTTCCACCTAAAGCGGAATTACACAAGTTACATGTTAAATATAGGTTGTCTGGATGATGTATTTGACTTTGTAAATGTGGCATTTCTCTTGCAAAATCCTGCGGAATTATATGCCCTAATGCTATTTGGGAAATCTTTAAATCTTTAAATGAAACACTCCCACATTTTAGACCGTCAGGACATTTAGCATTTGAGTTAATTGCCCATTCTTTTATTAACTTATTTTTGGAACCAGATTTAATTTTTAAATAATTCCACTCATCAATAATTTTTTGACTAAGCTCTTTTCTTCTTTTACCAAGTTTTTTTTCTATTTTTTTTGTTTTCAATTCTGAATTTATCTTATCAATAAATTCTCCATCAGAAAAAATTCTAATTTGAGGATTCCAATGAAATCCATATTTTTTTTGTGTTTTATAATCCTGATAGTAATTATGTTTTAGGCTATGCAAAAAATTATATTCTGATTTACCTATTAAAGATTTACCCGTTGAAAAGTAAATATCTTGAATGTATGGTAATGCTCTATCTCTAAGTTCAGAGGTAATTGATTGCATTTTTGTCATTGAATAGTAAAACTCTGGAATTGAATCAATCTGATACTTATGATCATTAAATTGGTTTAATGTATTTATCTTTCCACAGCCCTCACAGGATAGATTGATATTTTTTTCACTGTATTTTTTGATAAAATTTACACTACTGTTGCATTTCCTGCATTTATTTATCCACTTGCCTAAATCAAGTAAAATTATATCAATTTTATTATCAATGTGTTCAACATCACTCCTTATTGTTTCAATTTTCTTTTTTCCTAATTTATATTCTTTTTGTTCATTCCAATCGCCCCATACCATTAAAGAAATAACAAGAATTGCAGAAATTCCTAAAAAAATTAGGAAAAATGCTTGATCAAATTCCATATATCTAATTTAATTAGTTAATGAAGAAAGAGCAGAGTCTGTAAGATGTCTC
This sequence comes from uncultured Bacteroidota bacterium, assembly GCA_902523665.1. Taxonomy (GTDB): domain Bacteria; phylum Bacteroidota; class Bacteroidia; order Flavobacteriales; family Flavobacteriaceae; genus Marisimplicoccus. Next base: position 5,620 of record CABZAD010000023.1, read on the forward strand.
CTAAATTTTGTAATAGATTTAACTGAGACGTTACCTATGTCATATTCTTCTCCCTCTATCCCCATGAGCTTCTTATTATCATTTAATTTAAAATAACATATAGTATTTCTTGCCTTATCATCAACTATAATATTGAAGAAGCCTTTGTAGTCTCTATATCCAACTCTATCTAAGTCGGTATTCTTAATTTTAGAAGACATTGCAATTATTGTCTTAACAATACTAAAACATTTGAGTTCTTCAGCAGTTGTAACTATGCCAGACTTTGAATCTTTTGATTCTTCTACCTTAATTCTATCAACGGTATTATTTAATGATATTGAGTTAATAAGAACAAATATTTTGTCTCTTATTCTATCAGTAATTCTTTTTCCACCCATATTTCTATAGACAAGTTTTATGAAATCTTCATCAGGTTTATATAGTGTTCTTAATAATCCTTCGTCAAATCTTTCTAAAAAATAGATTTCAGATGCCTCCTCCATAATTTCCTTAACATTGATTGAGAGTCTATAAAACCTTACTAACTCCTCTATATCATTCATGTCATAATCATTTAAATCAAAAGTCACAAAGGGGGTAGGGTTGAGTTCTCCCTTATCATCAAGATTCCTTGAATAGAACTTGTATACTATACCATTTGTTAAAATACCAAGCTTAGATTCTTTGTGAAAATGATAATAAGAAGCAAGTTGATTAAAATTTCTTTCAGTAAGGTTTGTATTTGCTTTTTTACACTCAATAAGAATAGTAGGCTCTCTTCTATCAATGAAAATAACCATATCAACCTTTTTTACTTTTCCTTTGCTTTCTCTTAAACTATACTCGTGTGTGTAATCGTCCATCTCTTTATATCCAAGTATCTTAAAGAAAGGCTCAACTAAATAGTCCCTTGTTTTAGTCTCGTCATTACTAAATTTCATGGCTTTATTAAAATCCCACTCACTGAGAGATTTATCAATTCTGTTAGCAATCTGTTTGATTTTAGACTTGTCCATTATTTAAATTTAATTAAAATAAATTCTAAATGATAATTTTACAATATTCTGTATTGGTATTTGACTTTACCTACAAGTTCCTACAAGTGGGTTCTACAAATCGCTACAAGAGATTTAGAAAACCTTATAATTCCTTATAAATAAACAATAACTGGGAGGTATTGAAAATACTACTGTTTAGTATTATATATAAAGGATTCAGCACTATTTATAAGTCAAAGTTACTTTCCTATGCATAATATTGTAAAATTATCATTTAGAATTTATTTTAATTAAATTTAAATTATGAAAAAGCTACTATTATTTTCTTTATTGGTTTTATTTGGATGTAATTCAAAAACATTAAGTGAAATTAAAAAAGGTGACGATGAAGTTATAATTCTTTCATATTTAAAAATTGAAAACGGAAGTAAACAAAAGATTTATAATTTTTTAGAAAATTATGTAGATAAAGTTATCGTGGTTGAACCCCAATCATACGGTTACGGATTTTATGAATATAATGATGACATCCTTTTTATTGAGAGATTTAAAAATGAAGATGCAATAATTAGTCACGCAAAAAACGTTTCAGAGGGTGGAGTTTTACAAAAAGACTATACTGAATACAACTATTACTTTGAACCCTACAAAGTAGACGTTTTTGGTAATGTATCTAAGGACTTAATAGATTATTTAAAACCCTACAATCTTCCTATATTCTATTATCCTAATATTGTAAGCTTTAGTAAGGGATATAGTAGCAAGTGGGAGGAATTAAAGGTAAACTGATAGATATTATTATTACATTAGAGATTATGAAAAAATTTTTACTACTAATACTACTTGTTCCAATAGTTTCAATTGGACAAGAGGAAGTTATAGTCATAGTGGAATTAGAAAAAAATAAAAATAAGTCTGAGAGAGATATAAAAGATTTCACTGAAAGATATAGTACATACGTAAAAAAAACTGAACCCAACACATTAGGATGGTCATATAATGATGCTGGAGATAATATAATTCTAATAGAAAGATATAAAAATGAGGATGCTAATATCATTACAGCAAAAAATATTTCTCCAAACGGTAATCGATATAAACTTTTGCAAGAATCTTTTAAGTTTTTTAATATAAAAAAAGTGACTGTAACTGGAGGGTTTACTCAAAAGCTTATAGATTTCAATAAAATAACTGCAGAGAAAGTAGGATTTTTAGTACCTTTTGAATACTATCCTCTTATTAGCGGATACAGTAAAAATAAATAATGAAAAAATTATTACTTCTTTCTACACTTTTTTTAGGTTTGTCTTGTGAGGGTGACGGTTTAACACCTGCAGGAGCTGGTAGTGATGGTTATTTACTTAACTTTCTTGAAGTAAACGATGGAAAAGGCTTCGTTTACTCTGATGAAAATTCTGACCAGTATATCTTTTTCTACGATTCAGATATATTTTTGAAAGAGGTTATAGTCTACTACCCTGAACTTGATTCTTATTGCTCAACTACAAAAGAGGGTTCCAATACAGATGATGGTTTTAACTTTACTGCTGAAATTTTAAGAAATGAACAAGTTTTAGGTGGAGGGGATGCGTTAGATGTCCGTATATCTTACACTGGCGACGATGGGAATACTGTATCCAGTACTTACCAATATAGACAAGTTTGTAATACCATAGATTGTTTTAAATGGCGAATTAGAGTTACTGATGATGGTATTTCAAAAACATATTCTGAAACTTCCATGACATACGCTTCTCTTTGTAATTAGTGATAGACTTAATTTGAAAAAAGTTCTAATTATTTTCAACGATAAAAGTACCTTTATCAATAATCCTTGTAGGATATTGTAGCGAGACAAGTTTGACTGCTTGTTAAGTCAATGATAGCAAGGGTTTACGAAAACAAAGATATACTGCATCGATATTTGATCTTACCTACAAATGTTTACAAGTGGATGTTACAAATCGCTACAAGAAATTTGAAAAGCTTTATAATTCCTTATAATTAAACAGCCATTGGGAGATATTGAAAATACTACTGTTTAGTATTGTATATAAAGGATTGAGTGTTATTTATAAGTCAGAGTTACTTTCCTATGCAGAACTTGGAAAATATTGAGCCTAAGATATCATGATCAATATCTATTTTACCAGTAATAATAGAAATATTAATAATAGCATCGTTTAGATCTATACTGAGTAAATCACCAGAAATACCATCTTTTAATCCTTTTTTTACAGATTCAATAGCATTCAGAGAGTTTTTTAGTGCTTCAAGATGTCTAGAATTAGTAATTACAATACTATTTTCAGAAGACAAATTTAGATCTTTTGAAATAGCATTCTTAAGATCTTCAATATTTGTTTGATTTAGAGCTGAAATTTGAAGTAATTCTATATCTTTAGACTTAATTAATTGATTTATATTGTATTTGTAACTATCTGTATTTAAGTTATTTAATAAGTCAATTTTATTTTCAACTATAAAAATATTTAAATCATCTCTTTTATAGCTTTCAACCTCATTTATTAGCTCATTTTCACTAATATCTGACCTGTCAAACAAGTATATAAGTACCTTAGATTTACCAATTTTTCCTTTTGCTCTTTCAACACCAATAGATTCTATCTTATCTGATGTCTCTCTTATACCTGCGGTGTCGATAAATCTAAACTTAATACCATTAATAACTGTAACGTCTTCTATAGCATCCCTTGTAGTTCCTGGAATATCTGATACTATTGCTTTATCTTCATTTACTAATGCATTCAAAAGTGAGGACTTTCCAGCATTAGGTTTACCAGCAATTGTAACTGTTACACCTTCTTTAATAACATTTCCGTATGTAAATGATTCAATTAGACTAGATAGCTTGCGCTCGAGTGTATTTAAAAGATCTTTTAAGTCTTTTCTATCTGCAAATTCAACATCTTCCTCGGAGAAATCAAGTTCTAATTCAATTAATGACTTAAAATCAATCAATTTCTCTCTTAATTCTTCAATCTCATCAGAATAACCACCCCTCATTTGTTGTATAGCCACTCTATGAGCTTCTTTTGACTCAGAAGCAATTAAATCACTAACTGCTTCTGCCTGAGATAGATCTTTTTTGTTATTTAGGTATGCCCGTAGTGTAAATTCACCTGGAGATGCTAATCTAACTCCAGAACTTGTAAAAGATGAAATAATCTCTTGTTGAATATAATTTGAACCGTGACAAGATATTTCAACAACATCTTCCCCAGTATATGAGTGAGGTCCTTTATATAGAGATATTAAGACTTCGTCAAGAACTTCTTTACCTACCAAAAAATTACCATAGCTTATAGAGTAACCAGTACAATCCTTTAATTTCTTACCTGATTTTGAGTCAAAGAATTTATCGGTTTTAGATATCGAATCTTTTCCTGATAACCTAATAATAGAAATTGCACCAAAACCAGGAGGGGAGGATAGAGCAATTATTGTTCCTTCATTATACATGATTAAATCTGTTTTGTAAAGGTTGCTCTATTTTTATGTTGATTGTTCTCGTAGTTTTTCCAAAGTTGCTGAATAGCAGTATTTTCAATAAGTTCAGGATTTGTTTCGACTTCTGTTATACCAAACTTATTATAAAACTTCTGTAGTTCGTTAAATAGAATGGCAATCACACCTTTATTTTGAAAATCAGGTCTAACACCAATTAAATACAAGGAGCCCTTACGATTAAAGTTCTTAGCGTGAAAGAGTCTTAGCTTTCCCAAAAAATCAACCTTTCCATTAATCTTTTTTAGTGCATTGGAAAAAGATGGCATTGTTATAGCAAATGCAACCAACTCGTCATTGTCATCTGTTACGCACTTAATAAAACCTGGATTAATATATTTTAGAAATTTATTTTTATAATAATCTATTTGGTAATCTTGAATGGGAACAAATGTTTGAAGTTTGTCATAAGTTTTACTCAGTAAAAAAAACATCTGATCAACATAGGGCACAATCTGTTCTGTCTTTGTAAAGTTTAATTTTTTTAGTTTGTATCTTTTCAAAATGAGATCAGAGAATTTTTTGACTTTTTCAGGAGAGTCCTCATAATTAGCAATTTTTAGTTCATATTCTACCCACTCAGCAAGTTTTTTGTATCCATGTGCAATCATATGATCTTGATAATAAGAATGATTGTAAAGAGTAATCATTGTATTCTTTTTTTCAAATCCTTTGATTAACATTCCAGCCTTGTCCATATTTGAGAATCCAACAGGCCCTTCAATAAATTCAAGATTATTATCATTACCTATCCTAATAACCTGATTAAGAAGAGACTTGGATACTTCTTTATTATCAATGAAATCAAACCATCCAAATCTTACTTTTTTCTTTTTAAGATCATTAACTTCAACCCAGTTTATTAGAGCAGCTATTCTACCAACAATTTCTCCATTTATAAAAGCTAAGAAATAATATGCTTTTGCATTTTTGAAAACAGGATTTGTTTTCTTGTTTAAAATTTCTAACTCTTCTTTAATAATTGGTGCTACCCAATACTTTGAATCCTTGTATAGCTTGTGTGGAAACATGACAAATTCATTTAAATCATCATATTTTTTTACTTCCCTTACAGTAATTCTTGAGTTGATTTTCATTTAAAAATACAAGTTACCAATAAATAGTTATTTTTCAAGATTTCACTAAATTTGGTAAAGCCACAAAATATGAGGGTTCTATTAATCTTTCTTGCTATTTATCTTTTTATCAGATATTTTATTCCTTCATTACTTAGAATGCTTTTTTTAAATACTTTCAATAGTCGTAAAAAAAAATCAAATTTTGACAATTCATCAAAGAAAAAAGAATCCAAAACCAATGAAAAATATGGTGAATATATAGACTATGAAGATATTGATTAACAAAGTTAAGATAAGGAAATCACTAATTCACTTGTATACTATAATTGGTTTTGCAATAGTCTCATTAGTATTTTACAGTCCATTACTGGATGGAAAAAAGTTATATCAATCTGATATAAACCAATATGAGGGAATGTCTAGGGAGATAATAGAAAATAGAGAGAATTTTCCAGACGAAATATATTGGATTGACAATGCATTTGGTGGAATGCCAACTTTTCAACTAGGGGCAAAGTTTGCTTATGACATACTATCACCTTTTCACATGTTGTTTCGTTTTATTCCAAGGCCAGCTCATACTCTTTTTCTATATCTGCTAACTATGTATATTTTACTGATGGTATTGAAAATACCATGGAGAATTTCAATACTTGGATCAATTGCTTTTGCTTTTTCAACATACTTACTTATAATACTTCAGGTAGGACATAATACCAAGGCTCTTGCAATTTCATACATACCACTTGTAGTTGCAGGATTAGTTCTTTTAAGGCAACATAAATTACTTCCAGGATTTTTAATAAGCCTTATAGCTATTTCACTTCAAATTAAAGCCAATCACTATCAAATGACATATTATATGTTAATTCTGTTGCTAATTTACTTTATTGTATACCTAATTGACTCATACAGAAAGAATGACCTTAAAGACTACTTAAAATATGTAGGTATTTTTACTCTTGCTGGTATTCTATCTCTAGGACTAAATGCACCTAACATTCTAACAACTTATGATTATTCAAAGTATTCTACAAGATCTCAGAGTGAATTAACTATTAATCCAGATGGAAGTGAGAAAGAAAAAACAACTGGTCTTAACTATGATTATATTACTCAATATAGTTATGGAATTTTTGAAAGTCTTAATATTGTTGCACCAAGAGTGCAGGGTGGAGCCTCATCTGAAGAACTTGGAAAGAATAGTGATCTTTACAAATTTTTGATTGATAATAACATACCCAGAAAGCAAGCAGATTCATTTATTAGTTCTGTTCCTACTTATTG
>CABZAD010000024.1 GCA_902523665.1 uncultured Bacteroidota bacterium
ATACTTTTCTACTTAATTATGCGCGTGTATATGATGATGAAGAAGTATTCAATCATGTCAAAAAAACTTTTGACATTATATCAAACAGTGGACTTAATGATTTCATTGAAGGTGGATTCTACAGATATACTGTGGATAATGAATGGAAAATTCCACATTTTGAAAAGATGCTCTACGATCAAGCACAAATGATTAGCATGTATTCCCAAGCATACAAATTATTCAAGGATGAGTTTTACAGAGACATAGTTGTTGAAACAATTAACTTCCTTGACTCAAAAATGTCTTCTAAGAATGGTCTTTACTATGCAGCAATGGATGCAGATACTGACGGTGAAGAAGGTAAATATTATTCTTTTAACAGAGAAGAATTAGATTTAATCTCAAAAAATACTGATTTTGAAACTTTTACAAGTTATTACAACATTGAAATAAATAATCCTTGGGAAGATGACAGGTATCTATTATTACCTATCAGTAAAAGTAATTGTGATGATTGGTTAAAAGCAAATAATTTATCGAAATCTGATCTATCATTTCAAAAAGGAATTTGGGAATCAAATATTATTAACATAAAAGAAAATAGAACTAAACCAAGAATTGATGATAAGATAATTGTTTCTTGGAATTCGCTTGCAATTACTGGTCTTGTTGACGCATTTGAAGCACTGAATAACCAAGATTACTTAACTAAGGCAATCACTATGTTTGAAAAACTAAAGGATAATTCTTTTAAGAAAGGTAAACTTATTCACACATACAAAGAAAATCAGTTTCAAGAAGGAGTTCTGGAGGATTATGCATACATAGCTAAAGCATCAATGAGGCTTTTTCAAGCGACAGGTGACGTAGCATACTTTAATTTTTCGAAAGAAATTACTGATGATGCAATTAATGTTTTCAAAGATGATGAATCTGACCTTTTGAGATATAGTAACAATAATGAATTATTCACAAAGCTTATCACTGTCGACGATGGTGTAATCCCATCACCAAATTCAATAATTGCAGAACAACTATTTAATATTGGACATGTAATTTTTGATGATGAATATCTTAACTTGTCAAATAGAATGGTAAGCTCTGTTCAGGATGTAATTGATAATAATATTAACTCATATTCAGTTTGGGCCAACAATATTCTTAATAGAGTTGAATCATTTTATGAAATTGCAGTTATTGGGCCCGAATCAAAAATCATTACCGATGAGATAACCAATTACTTTACTCCCAATACTATTGTTGTTCAATCTAATACTGAAAGTGATTTACCGTTATTTATTGATAGATTTTTTGAAGATGAAACATACATTTATGTTTGTCAAAATAAAACTTGTCAAAGACCAGAAACTAACATTAATTTAGCTCTAGAACAGGTTCCTTATATAAATTAATATGAAAAAGACTTTTGTTAATTCTTCTTTGCTCACTCTAATTTTATTTCTAACATTTAGCTGCTCAAATAAAGAAAAATCTGTTGAGTGTTCAACTTTCTTAGAATGCCTTGATGGCACTTATTGGACTAATAATAACAATAAATCAATCTGGACTTTTAATGACAAAAAAAACGGTGAATATCTGGAAGTCTATATTTCAGGTGACAACTGTTATACTTATGAAAATAATTTTATTGTCAATGCTAGATTCAAATATCAAACAAAAATAAATCTATCTGAAGATTTTGATGGTTCCAGCTGGTTTTATACTATTGTTAATGACAGTCTTATTGAAAAGACAAAGTCAACTGGAGGAAATACCTCATATTTTTACAAGACAGATAAAAATTATCTTGACGAGCTATTAGAGTTCGATGAATGCACTTACTAAAGTTTTATAAAAATCTTTCTATCAAACAAATAATAAGCTGGTATATAGATTATAAATACATATAGCACAGCGTAAAGTAATGAGGCAATTTTCGGAAACACACCCGAATCTATTAGGGTATTAACAAATATTGTGTTTAACTGAATTCCAATTATAAAATCACTATAAAAAATTGATCCAAGAACACCAGCTAGTACATATGTGAAAATTGAATTTGTACCAAAAACCTGTGACATTTTAAACTTTTTATAACCATTAACATCAATCAGGTATGTGAATGCTGCAGTTAACATGAAAGACATACCGCCCATTAAAAAAGTATATGATGTACTCCATAAATTTTTATTAACTGGAAAGGACCAACTAAAAAAGTCACCAACAAATACTAGAATCAAACCTATATAAAATAGTTTAAGTAATTTATCTTTAATATCCATACTGCTTATTAATATTGTTCCTGCAATAAGACCAAAAACCCCAGTTACTATTGATGGAATTGTGGTAAGAATACCCTCTGGATCCCAGGTTTCTTGCCACATTACGCCTGGTAAATAATTTTTATCAATATAATGTGCCATGTTTAATTCAGGTACACTTAAATCCGGCTGACCTATTCCGGGTATTGGTAAGTATAACATTATAAACCAATAAACAATTAATGTTATAAAGGACAAATACATAAAATATTTTTTCTCAATAAACATATATATCATTCCACAAAAAAGAAAAACAAATGAAATTCTTTGAAGAACTCCTGTCCATCTAATGTTATCAAATTCAAAAGATGGGAATATCCATAAAAACAAACCAACTAAATAGATTTTGAAAGCTCTCCATATAATTTTTCTGATTGTTTTGTTTCTATCTAACCCTTTTTTATTATTTAATGAAAGAACAATTGAAACACCAACAATAAAAAGAAAATTAGGGAATATATAGTCTGTTGGGGTTAAACCATTCCAATCTGCATGAAGTAAAGGTGCAAAAACATTATCCCAAGAACCAGGTTGATTGACAATTATCATAAAGATCAAAGTAATTCCTCTTAAAACATCTATTGATAAAAGTCTGCCTTTCATAATTTAAAAGTTAAAAAAAATAATTGATGAATTTAAATTTACTTATCAACTTGGATTGGATAACCACCCCTACCCTTATTGTCAAATAATCTCAAATTTATAACATCATCTTGATCTATTTTAACAGGATTATTATAATTCATGCTTTCAACATTAGGTATAGAACCATCAAGTGTATACTTAATATTTAATCCTGGAAATGCAGTATTTGCATAAAGAGAGTTATTTTTTATGATTCCACCGGGTTTAGGGAGATCATAAGTCAACCCACCATAAATATTTTCAACAATAGGAAGAACTCTTTGACCAATCGTATTTGTAAATTTATTCCACTCATAATTTAAGGTTATTTCTCTTTCTGTTTGATCCTGAATACTCATCCATTTAGGATCTTTTGACCATGCTTTTTGGGAAAATACTATAATGTTTGGCATGAACATATAATCAAGGATATTCTCATTTCTGATGGTCTCACTCCAAATTTGAGATTGTATACCGATTATATTATCTCTGTAAGCAGGTTTTAACTTTTCAGAAGATTCAATGTATTCTTTTGAAATATTATTTTTTTTAACTCCATACGAATCATTAAAAATGTCAAACACATCGACTGTCCACATATCCTTATAATCTGCATATCCACTCCACGAAAGTCCAATATTATCTAGATCTTTATCATCAACCATATCAAAATAAAAGGCACTTGAATTACTCATTACAGTTTTATATCCAAGGTTTGCATATTTATAAATCATATCTTGTCTTCCCTGACCCCAATCGTTTTTCCAAACAAATAATAAAATATCATCACCTTTGAAAAAATCTTTTATTTGGGTTTCGGACTGATTTCTCTCTGTTAACTTTAGCAAAATATCATCCCATCCAGTCATTGTTGCGTTATATGATAAAATTTTATTATAAACTCTTTTTTGCATCTTTTCATAAAGAGCATTATAATCACCTGCTATTGAGTTCTCTTTCATGAACTGATCACAAATTGGTGATTTTTGCCATGCACCGTATGGAAGTTCGTCAGCGGCAACACCAAACTTGTTTAATTCGAGCCCAGCTTTCTGATACATAAGGTATATTTCATCTATTACTTTTTCATAAAAAGTAAAAGCACTTTCCCTGCATATACATGCTATATTATCATCAAACCCCTGCGCTGAGTAAAATTCACTTTCATCATCTGGATCAGATAATAAATATTTTTCAGCCTCTTCCTGGTTACCTAACTCCATATACTTTTGATATCTAACATTCATTGAGACAATTGCAGATCTCATATGAGATGGAAAACTTATTTGAGGAATTATTTTAATATTTCTATTATCGGCATATTGAAGAATATCAATAAAATCAAGTTTTGAAAGATAACCAGTGCCAGTAGAATTAGTATCAGCACCTGAACCGTACATTGGTATTAAACTTTCAAATTCATCCTTTGTGTAAGCTCTTTTTGAACCTACCTCTGTCAGTTCCATTAAACCAGGAATTTCAAGTCTCCATCCTTCATCATCAGTTAACCTAAAATCTAAGTGATTTATTTTAAAAAAGGATAGATAATCTAAAATTTGTTTAATCTTATCTGGACCATAAAAATTTCTTGAAATGTCTAATAGCATACCTCTATATGAGAATCTTGGAAAGTCAGTAATATTCATATGCTTAAGCTTATTGTTCTCAAGACTAGAAGCTAGTATAAGTTGCTTCAATGACTGCAATCCGTAAAGGGCTCCTGCTTTATCTGAAGCATCTATTATAATTTTATTTTCATCTATTAATAATTTATATGATTCTTTTGGTAAATTATCAATCTTTTGAACTGAAATATCATAATTTGAAGAATTATTTAAATCTATATTAAAGTTTTCAGCAAAAAGAGAATTTACTGTATCAATGTCAAGATTTAAAGATTTATCAACAAAAACTTTATATTCAGATTTAAGAGAAGATTCTCCATCTAATAAATTTATTTCACTTGGGGTTGGAATAATTATTTCAAGTTCAGATTTATCAATAAGGTTACCAGGAGAATAGAGTTCATAGCGATCTTTAGATGAAGGTGCATCAAGTTTTTCAATACCTACAGCATTTTTCCAGCTATAATCAAACTCCACATCAATTATTTCATTATTTGAGACTATAAAGCCACCAACTGGAAGATCTGATATTCTCTTGACTGTTCCTAATTGATTGAAATCAATACTTATAGACTCATTTGATTTTAAATTAAAATCTTTACCAAATGATAATATGTTGTAATATTGACCTGCAACATACTCATATTTAACATTTTCTTTAACTGAACTTTCGTCAATTATGGAACTTTGCTGATTCCAATGTAAAGACCATGGTGAGTCTAAATTAATACTGGAGGTATTGTTAACAGAAAACGTAACATAAAATCCATTGTTATGGTATTCATTAATCTCATAAACTACATTTATAACATCATTTTTGGAACATGATGAGATAAATATTATTAAAGATAGAAAAGCAAAGTTAGCTAGGATGCTATTTAATCCTTGTAAATTCAATTAAATCATTATTTTTTGCTGAAATAATATAATCATTATTTTTCAAACTAATAAATTCCATATCCTTAACGTCACCGTTTAAAAATAGACCACTTTTTCTTGCTGGAATTGCTTTAAAACCAGAATTTGGTTCAAACTTTAATAGAACACCTACACTTCCATCATTACGTGGAGTTTCAACCTCTGAATTAAACATGTTTCCTGAAATAATTATATCAACAAAACCATCATCATCAATATCTTTTTTAAGAATTTTATTAATAGATGATAATTGAGCAAGTACAGGTAACTTACTCATATTAAATGAATTACCAGCATTTTCTAAATAAACAGATGAAAAGGTTTTAGTAAAATAATGTAAAGAGTTTTCTAAAGCAGGTTCAGTATATACATCTTCAAGTGTTGCTATTGAAAAGGCATCATAATCATCAAACTTTAATTTGATAGCAGGAATCTGCTCTGAAGAACATTGTCTTCCCCTTAAAGGATATTGTTCCCCATCGTTATAATAACTCAATACAATATCACCACTGTTATTTCCATCAAAATCATTATAGAAAATATCAAAAGTTTCATCTTCATTTGCTTGGTATTTATAGTTATTGCCCAAGTTACCTACAACTAGATCCATGTCACCATCATTATCGAAGTCCTCTGAAGTAATATCGTACCACCATCCTCTGGTAGAATCTTCATCAATTAAGGATTTATCTTTAACAAGCTTACCATCCATATTTTTAAAAAACATAATAGGTGTCCACTCACCAACAACTATTAAATCTATCCAATTATCATTATTATAATCAGTCCAAACTGAAGAAGTAATTAATCCTAAATCATTATTAGGAAATTCTTCTTTTGTGGCATTAGAAAAAATTATTTCCTTGTTGTTGGATTGGTTTACGAGGAGATAGCTCTTGGCAGGAACTGGATACATACCTGGCACAACTCTTCCACCAACAAACAGATCTATATCACCGTCATTATCAAAGTCTGCAGAGGATACCCTCATGCCACTTGAATAATTATTTGGCAAAGAAGAATCACTATATTTTAATATCCCTTGACCTAAGTTCACATATAATCTATCTTTTAATATAGGTGTATCTGGCTCAAACTCATTTCCACCAGAAACTATGTAAAGATCTAAGTCACCATCGTTGTCAAAGTCCTCAAGGATCATGTCCATATCCTCATATTTACTATGTTCTTCACTGAAACTAAACTCTTTTTTTTCAAAACTTCCGTCAGAATTTTGATAAAAAAAGGCAGTTGGTTGGCCATTAGCACCACCTACAACAAAGTCTTCAAATGAATTACCATCAAGATCACCTGTAGCAATCCCAGGACCTAACCTGGAATTTTCATGGGGTAATAAGACCTCTTTAACAAAATCATTATAATCATTCTCCTCATGTTTATACTCTAATAGATCTACATTTTCAAAAAAAGTATCAATCTCATTTAAATTGAAATTAGGGTTTACGGAATTTTCAATGTTTAACTCAACAAGAGTATTAACTTCAATGTTGTTAATTATTTCTTCTTGTCCGTTAGGCCATATAACTTTCACTTGATCTATTTTATCATTTTTACCTAATCCAAAATTAAAAGTAGGTGAGACAGAAGATTGAAAACCTCTAGTAAGGGTTAATTCCTGCATTTGACTTAACTCCCCCGAGTTAACAAAAACTCTACTTCCAATTCCATTTGGATTTAAAGAGTCACCAATTAATTTAATTTTAATAAAGTTATTACTTGAATTATTCTTATAGATTTGAGCTTCTTGATCAATATTATTAACAATTATTTCAAGGTCACCGTCATTATCTAAATCAGCATATACAGCTCCATTTGAAAAGTTTTTTTCATCTAGACCCCATGCCTCAGAAACATCTGAAAAGGTTAAATCTTGATTATTTCTAAAAGTAAAATTGGCAATTGGCTCGGAAGGGATTTTACTTGTATAGAATAAAAGACTATCATCCGCTATAGGTCTTAAGCTAATTTCATTAAAATAGTCCTTATTGTTGATTTCTCTTCTAGTTCCATTTGATACAAATAGGTCCTTCCATCCATCATTATCAAGATCAGCTAGTAAGGGACCCCAACTCCAATCGGTTGAAGAAATACCAGAAAGCCTTGATATGTTACTAAAAAAAGGTTTATCATCAATAATTTCTCTATTTAGCTGTAGAGTGTTATGCATGTACTGATAATGAAACCCATAATTTACTGTGCTCCAAAACAGATCTGGATCCATGCTTGCCATATTAGCCTTGGATCTTCTATTATCTTTTGCATCCATGTCTACCTGGATATAGTCAAGGTTAGAATCATTATTAAAATCTGCAATATCAACCCCCATACCATAAAATGATGTTTGGTTTGTTGACTCCTTTACAACGTCAGTGAAAGTTCCATCTCCATTGTTTAAATACATAAAATCAGGAGAACTAAAATCATTAGATATATATATATCAGGATATGAATCATTATTTAAATCTCCAATTGTTGCACTTAATGTTAGACTGTAGGTCCTTATACCGGCTTCATCTGTTACATTTGTGAAACTGCCTCCATCATTTCTATATAGATTATCTGTTTCCTCATCTAGTGTATTATTCATTTTGTAATAATAATAACTAGTTGGAGCATCAAAAGGGGTAACTGGATAATTTGCAACGTACAAGTCTAAATCTCCATCTTTGTCATAGTCAAAGAAAGTTGATTGAACTCCATTACCTATATCATTTATTCCATATTCGTTAGCTCTTTCAGAAAAAGTATTATCACCGTTATTAATGTAGAGTTCATTTTCTCTTGATGTATCTAAACCACCTACAGATAAATATACATCAAGGAAGCCATCATTATTTATATCGATCATTGTAGATCCAGTATACCATTTGTTTGAACCTTCAATACCAGAGGAAATAGTTATATCTTCAAACTTAAGCTTACCTTTATTCAAGTAAAGCTTATTGTCTTCCATATTCGCTGTAAAAAATATATCATCAAGCCCGTCATTATTTATATCTCCCACAGACACTCCACCACCCATATAAATGTATGGATATGTAAAATAATTTAGGGAGTTAGTTTCAGTTAATTTATTATTAAATGTAATGCCTGTTTCATAGCTGTCTAAAAGTGAAAACTGCTTTTGATTAATATCATTACTACATGATAACAGCAGAAAAGAGAGTTGTAATATGAACAACCTTTTAAACGCATTTTTCATAGTGCCAAATTTAAAAAAAAAAGTAGGATGAATCAAATCATCCTACTTTTTGTTTTTATAGTATAATTAGTTTATCTAATTAGTACCCAGGGTTTTGAGTTAAAGCTCCCTGTGAGTTATCAATTGCCTCGGTTGGAATTGGTAACGCATTGTGTTTAGATTGAACAGAAGCAGCTCTTGACTGGAATGTCGGAATTGTTCGTCCCTCATTTGAAATGTAAGCATTAAGTGTTTGCTCCATTACACCCCATCTTCTAAGATCGAATAATCTTCCACCTTCCATTCCTAATTCTAATCTTCTTTCAAATCTAACAGCTTTTCTAGCAACTGCTTGATCAGTCCATGCACTTCCATAAGTGCTTATAGAGTAGTTTGGAGATGAATCAGCACGAGGACCATCAATAGCTCTTTGACGAACTTGATTTACGTAACCTCTAGCAGTTTCTAACGAGCCTGATTCAACAGCAGCCTCAGCAGCCATTAACAGTACATCAGCATATCTAATAATGTGATAATTTATACCAGAACGTTGTTGTCCCCAACCACCAGTACCTTTGTTAGTATCATCACCTGCATAATACATACTTTTCTTAGCTGCATATGGACCTGATATATCACTAAAAGAAGCTCTAATGTTTTCCTTTCCAGTAAAAGGACCGTATCCATTATACTCAATTCCTCTTCTTCCAATCGTAAAGTCTATTCTTGGGTCAAGAGGACCTGTATGTGGAGAGAACGCCTGATCAGAGTCGACACCAGCATCATTAGCTATATCGCTTTGATTGTATGTATCTAGTAATGGAAGACCATTGCTTGTTTGAAAGGCATTCGCAAGATCTTGTGATGGTTGATAAAAACCACAACACATATTACCTGTCATACCACCAATTGGCCAGTTAAGAGTACCACCTCTGTTACCTTGAGGAGATTGACCAGCGTCAGCCATAAACTGAATTGCAAAAACCATTTCAGAGCTATTCTCACCCTCTGATCTCCAGTTAGCTGAAAAATCTTGGTTTAATGCATACTGACCAGAGTTAATTACAGCCTCTAGATTAGATAATGCTTCTCCATAGTTTCCTTGATAAAGCTTTGATTTTCCAAGGTAAGCTCTAGCAGTAGTTTGTATAGGTCTTCCTGGCTCAGAGTAACTTCCTCCCCTAGATGCTGGTAAATTAGCAACAGCGAAAGAAAAATCTTCGTCAATTTGAGACCATAGTGGACCATTATTTGGTTGATTAAATTCTGCAGCTGCAAAATTTTCATCAGAAATGTATGGAACATTTACCCACATTCTTGATAATTCAAAATTATAGTGACCTCTCAAAAATCTAGCTTGAGCTAGCTCATTTGTAAAGTCAGCTGGGTTTTCTGAATTATTAATTAAGTCTATAACAGCGTTAGCTCTATTAACTCCTGCAAAAAGGGCACGCCACTTTCCTAGGAAATAAGGGTTATTAGTATCCCAAGTGTAAAGCTCCATAGCAAGTAAGTCTGCTTGGTCACCATCACTTGAACCCTTGTGAGCATCGTCTGCTAAAACATCCATCCACCAGTTATCTCCTGCTCGAGACCAGTCACTTCCACCTGCATTACTGTGACCATCCAATACTGAATAGGCACCTGTAAGGAGTAAATCAACACCTGTTGCATTCTGCAACGAAGCATCATTTAATGATCCTACTGGATCAATGTCAGTGAAATCATCTGAACATGAAATTAAAACTGATGTAGATAATAATAAAATAAATAACTTTTTCATTTTTAATTGTTTTTGGGGTTAAAATTTAATATTAATACCGAGAGAGGATATACTATTCGTAGGGAACGAGTTAGAAGCAACACCTATATCTAAAGATCCAAATCTTGGAATTTCAGGGTCATAACCGTCATAGTCAGTTATTGTGAATAGGTTTGTTCCATTATAGTAAACTCTTGCTGAATCTGCACCTAATTTAGATGCAAAGCTATCAGGCAAAGTATAACCAATCTGTAAAGTTCTTAGTCTTAAGTAAGAACCGTCTCTAACAAAATGTGAGTTTGCAGTTGTAAACTCATTATTTTGTATAGTTTCACTAAGTGCTGGTAATTTAGCATCAGTATTATCAGGTCTCCAAGAATCTAAAACAGCAGTACTTCTACTACCTTCAAAGAAATAAGGAGACTCATAATAAAGAGCTTCAAAATTAAATATGTCGTTACCAAGGGTACCGTTCATAAATGCACTTAAGTCCCAATTTTTGTAGTTTAAGTTAATATTTAAACCAAAAATTAAGTCTGGGTGTGGATCACCGATTTTTTGTCTATCCTCATCATTAATTACACCATCGTTATTCAAGTCATCATAGATAAACCTACCAGGAGCAGCATCAGGTTGTGCAGAAGCAGCAACTTCAGCCTGAGTTTGGAAAATACCCAATACTTTTCTTCCGTAGAAGAATGAAATAGGCTCACCTACCTGAGTACGTGTCATAGGACCAACTCTTGAACCACCTCCTGTATAAAATGGTGAGATTAAGCTTGTTATCTCATTTTTAGCACGTGTAAAGTTTCCACTAATTGAATATTGTAATCCATTTGATGTAACATCGCTATAATTTAGCGAAAGATCAAATCCTGCATTCTCAAGCTCACCTAGGTTCACGTATGGTGCAGAAGCATCAATAGCTGTTGTACTTATAGCTTGCGTATCTTGTGACACTAAGTCTTTAGTAGTATCCTTCCATACATCTATAGTGGCAGTAAGTTTGTTATCAAAGAATCCCATATCAAAAGCAATGTTTTGTTTGATTGTAGTCTCCCAAGTTAAAAGTGAGTTACCTTTAGAATTAAGGTTAGCACCAGCTGATGCTTGACCAGAACCATTAAATGCATAGAAAGCAGTAAACTCTGATACACTACTTATGTTTATATCAGCATTTGAAACACCAATTTGCTGGTTTCCTAATTCTCCATAAGAAGCTCTAATCTTGAAAGTATCAAATACTGAGCTATCAAACCAATCTTCTGAACTCACAAGCCATGCTCCACTAACTGACGGGAAAGTCGCGTCTGCAGTTGCTTGAGCAAATCTTGACGTCTCATCATTTCTAACGGTAACCGTGGCAAAGTATTTTCCTTGGTAGGAATAATTTGCTGTACCAAATATTGAGAATATAGAAGTTGAGTTATCATATCCACTTTGAACTACAGGTTGTCCTGCAGCGTTAGAAAGAAGATAATAAGATGGATCTTCAAATAAATAATCAGTTCTAGTTAAAGAATGACCTTTAATTGAACTTTTAACAGCCTCTGTACCAACAAGCACATCTAGCGTATGATCACCAAATACGTTTTTGTAGTTTAACGTATTAGATACATTCCAATCACTTTGCCTAAATTGTGACTCCTCCAATGTATTTACTGTGTTTGGCTCAGGATCTTCAGGGTTAAGAGATGTAAAGTTTCTACCATTAAGGTCTCTCATCTGAATAGCTCC
>CABZAD010000025.1 GCA_902523665.1 uncultured Bacteroidota bacterium
GTCAAGTTTCTCGAGAATTTCTAATCTCCCTTTTTTTGCTTGATTTAAAGCCTCAATTAGAATTTCATATTTAAGGCCTTTTATCTTAATGTCCATTTGACATGCAGTGATTCCATCTTTAGTTCCAGTAACTTTGAAATCCATGTCTCCAAGATGATCTTCATCTCCCAAGATATCTGATAAAACAGCATATTTATCTCCCTCGGAGATAAGACCCATAGCAATACCAGACACATTACTTTTAATTTTGATACCTGCATCCATTAATGCAAGAGAACCTGCACATACCGATGCCATTGATGATGAACCATTTGACTCTAAAATTTCAGAAACTATTCTTACAGTATAAGGACAATCAATTGGCATTACTTTTTTTAGTGCTCTTTGCGCAAGATTTCCGTGACCTACTTCTCTTCTTGAGGTCCCTCTAAGAGGTCTAGCTTCACCAGTTGAAAAAGGTGGGAAATTATAATGTAAATAAAAAGTCTCTTCAGATTGATTTGTTGGCATATCTATTACATTAACTTCTCTGCTTGTTCCTAAAGTAACAGAAGCCAATGATTGAGTTTCTCCTCGAGTAAATACCGCAGACCCGTGTGTGGAAGGAAGATATCCAACCTCAGTCCATATATCTCTTATCTGATCTGTTTTTCTTCCGTCAAGTCTAACACCTTCATTTAAAACAAGATCTCTAACAGCTTTCTTTTGTATTTTGTTAAAATATTTGACAATTAAGTCTCTTTTTTCTTCAATAGTCTCTTCATCATATGATTCAATTATTTCCTCTTTAAGGGAGCTAAATAGCTCACTTCTTTCATTTTTTGATAATCCTTTTTTGGCTATATCATGTGATTTCTCATATACCTTTTCTGAAATTTCAAATTCTAAGTCTTGATCTTCTTCAGCACCATCATATTCTCTCTTTTCAGAATTAATTCCAGCTTGTTTTACTAACTTCTTTTGAGCATCAATTTGTCTTTTAATTTCTTCGTGAGCAAATCTAATTGCATCGGTCATTTCCTCTTCAGAAATCTCGTCAAATTCACCTTCAACCATAACAACTGAATCCTCACTTGCTCCTACCATGATATCAATATCAGATTCTTCTAATTGACTCTTTGATGGATTGATAGTAAAGTTACTATCAATCCTAGCAACTCTTACTTCAGAAATCGGTCCATCAAATGGAATATCTGATAATGAAATTGCTGCCGACGCTGCTAAACCAACAAGAGCGTCAGGCATAACTTCTTCGTCATGAGACATAAGTTGAATCATTACTTGAGTCTCAGAATGATAATCTTTAGGGAAAAGAGGACGTAACACTCTATCTACTATTCTCATTGTTAAAATCTCTTCATTACTTGGTCTTGCCTCTCTTTTAAAAAATCCACCAGGAAATCTTCCTGCAGAAGCAAATTTCTCTCTATAATCAACTGTTAAAGGTAAAAAGTCTAGGGAGGAAGCTCCATAATTAGAAACAACAGTAGAAAGAAGCATACAGTTGCCCATTTTTATTACTACTGATCCATGAGCTTGTTTAGCAAGTTTACCAGTTTCAATAATAATTTCTCTACCATCTGATAATTTTATAGTTTGAGATAAAGGTTTTGGATTCATAATTTTAGTATTGGTTATTTAGTTGTTGTGTGTAATTAAGACAACCAAACTAAAATGCTATTTTCTGATACCTAATTTTTTTATAATGTCACGATATCTTTCAATATCGTTATTTTTAAGGTACTCAAGAAGATTTCTTCTTTTACCAACCATTTTAACAAGAGATTTCTCAGTATTAAAATCTTTAGCATTTGACTTTAAGTGATTTGATAAACTGTCAATTCTTTTAGTAAAAAGTGCGATTTGGCTTTCAGATGAACCTGTGTCCTTTTTGTTTTCTCCAAACTCTTTGAAAATCTCTTCTTTCTTAAGTACAGTCATGTAATTATTTTGAGCCGCAAATATACTAGAATATATTTAGAAAATAAATTATTTAATCATATTTACGAAGAGAGTTATTCTGTATTAAATCAATGTAAAGATTAATTTTTTTCTTTAAATCTTTTCTGTGTGTAATAAAATCAAGAAATCCTTTTTCAAGAAGAAATTCGCTCTTTTGAAAGCCTTCAGGAAGATTTTGACCAGTAGTATCCTTAACAACTCTAGGCCCTGCAAATGCAATTAGGGCCTTGGGTTCTGCAATGTTAATATCTCCAAGCATCGCAAAAGATGCTGTAGTCCCTCCAGTCGTAGGGTCAGTGCATAATGAGATATATGGAAGACCAGCTTCAGACAAGTTATTTAATTTGGCAGATGTTTTTGCCATCTGCATCAATGAAGTTGCAGATTCCATCATTCTAGCACCCCCTGACTTAGATATAACAATAAGAGGACATTTCCTTTTTATTGCATAATCAATTGACATAGAAATTTTCTCGCCAACTACAGATCCCATAGAACCACCTATGAACTTAAAGTCCATACATGCAATAACAACTTCTTTACCATGTGATTTGCCATAACCAACTCTAATTGCATCTTTTAATTTCGTTTTGTTCTGTGCATCTTTAAGTCTATCAGAATATTTCTTTTGATCTTGAAATTTTAGAAAATCAACTGGTGCTACATGAATTCCAATCTCTTTGAATTTTCCATCAAAAAGTATTTCAAAATATTCTTTACTTCCAATGTGTACATGGTAATCATCCTCAGGACTAACATACATGTTTTCAGCTAGTTCCTTGGTTTCTATAACTTTACCTGTTGGAGTCTTATACCAGAGTCCTGCAGGAATATCTTTTTTTTCCTCGGTCTTTGTATTTATATTTTTATTTGTTCTTTTAAACCAACTCATAATAATATGAATTTAATCTAATGTATTGATATTATTTAAGTCTTCAAAAGCTTTTATTAACCTAACTTTAAAAGTTTCTTCACCTTTCCTAAGCCATACTCTTGGATCGTAGAATTTTTTATTTGGAGTATCATAACCATTAGGGTTTCCAATTTGAGACATTAAGAAATCTTTTTTATCTAAAACATAATCTCTAATACCCTCAGTAAATGCGAATTGAAGATCTGTATCAATATTCATCTTGATGACACCATAATCAATTGCTTCTCTTATTTCCTCAACTGTTGATCCTGAGCCTCCATGAAATACAAAATCCAATGAATTCTTTGGTATATTGAATTTATCAGATACATATTCTTGAGAATTTTTTAAAATTTTAGGTGTTAGCTTGACATTTCCTGGTTTATATACTCCGTGCACATTACCAAATGCTGCGGCAATCATAAATCTGTCACTTACAGAGATAAGCTCAGAATAAGCATATGCAACTTCTTCTGGCTGAGTGTATAACTTTGATGAATCAATATCAGTATTGTCAACACCATCTTCTTCTCCGCCCGTAACTCCAAGTTCAATTTCTAATGTCATTTCTAAATCAGTTAATTTTTTTAGATATTCCTTGCAAATAGAAATATTTTCTTCAATAGGTTCTTCTGAAAGATCAATCATATGAGATGAAAACAAAGGGTGTTTATTTTTCCTGTAAAAATCTTGTCCATATTCTATTAGACCATCTATCCATGGAAGCAGTTTTTTTGAACAATGATCTGTGTGAATTATTACCTTAGTATCATATTCATCAATAGTTTTATGAATATGGTATGCTCCAGCTATTGATCCTGAAATTGATGAATTAAAACCATTATTAGGCATTCCCTTACCTGCAATAAATTGTGATCCTCCATTAGAAAACTGAATTATGACAGGGCTATTAACTTCAGATGCTGTTTCTAATACTGAGTTTATTGTATTTGTACCTGAGACATTAACAGCAGGAAGGGCAAATTTTTTTTCTTTTGCTAGGTTGAATAATTGTTGATTATTTTTTCCAAAGATGAAGTTTTTTTTCAAAATAAATAATTGTTAATCTTTTTCAAAAATATTAAACTTATTTCTAAAAAGGGTAATTAATTCCAATATTAAATACAGCCTTATTTAAGCTAAAATCACTAAACCATCTTTGATTTTTTATTTTAGCTGGATTATATGTTTTAAAAGCAGTATCTAATCTTAACACAAAAAAGTTAAAATCATATCTTAAGCCAAATCCTGATCCTATGGCTAACTCATTCAAATCTGAAAAATTATCAAAAGTCATTGAGTCATCCTCAATATTGTCATTAACATTCCATATATTTCCAATATCAACAAAAAAAGCTCCATTAAGTTTTCCAGAAATCTTATTTCTATATTCAAAATTTAGAGAAATTTTAAAATTAGCTTCGTTAAACTCATTAATATTATTGCTGCTGCCTGGACCAAGCTTATAAGCTTTCCATGCTCTATTGTCATTTGAACCACCAGCATAGTATGACCTAGTAAAAGGAATATAATTTGAATTACCATATGGTATAGCTATCCCTGTAAATGCTCTAAAAGCAAAAACATTACCATTATTCAACAAAATATGTTTAATATAATTTATTTCAGCTTTTGTGTATTGTGATGGTAAAATGTTAGATATTTCAACTTTATTATTTGAATTAAGATTCCCAGGCCTAAGTAATTCATTGAATAAATTTCCAACCATTTCGAATTTAAGTCTCAATCTTGAAAAGTTTTCATCCAAGAAGTTATCTTGAGTGTTTCTATTAATTGAAATTGAAGATCCAACTATTAAATTATTTTCTGTTAATCTATCTTTTCTCTCTAAAATTGAATTAACATTTTTATAAAAATCTGTACCTGAACCCAAAGTTGTCTCATTATTAAGAACTTGCGAAATAAATTTTTCTGAGCCTTCTGGAATTGTAAGGTCCCCACTCTGATCAAGAGTCGTTTGATCTAAATTATAAAGTGATGAAATGTAATTCAGCTTATCATAAGAATTTTTATATACGTTGAAATAATTAGATATATTTTGATTGTTAACATATTCAAAATCAAGGAGTTTTAAATTTATCTTTGAATATTTTGTTGGATTCCAATTAACCTCATATATACCTGAGTAATATTGTTTGTCTAAACCAATATTTTTCTGAAAAGTTGAACCTATAATAAAATTTGTAACAGGATTCATCTCCTTTTTTATTATTTTGTAAGATCTAAATGGAAGCACTGCCCTTGGAATTCTAAGATTAAGATTACCACCTAATTCAAAAAGATTAAAAAAAGAATCTTGTGGGTCACCAATATCTCTAGACGCACCAATTCTATTATTTAGATTAACTGACAGATTTTCGGTACCCCTAAATATATTCCTTATGTTAAAATTTGTTCCAAAAGATATTCCAAAATCTTCAATATTTGAATGAGTAAAGTCCAAATCAAATCCTAAACTAAATCTATCTCTTGGCAACAAGTATATTGAAGAATTTAAAGAATCGTTCTTCTCTTCTACTAATATCCTTGGATATTTAAATGCACCAAGATTAGAAAAGTATCTAGAAGTCAGGAGTTTATCATTCTCAGTATAATTTTTATTTTTTTTGAAAAATATTGGCTCTGATAAAGATCTTAACGAATAATTTAAATTTCCTTTTGAAAATATTTTAATACCATTATAGCTGATAGAGTCTGTATATGAACCAATATTTGATAGCTCATCCAAAGAATCAACATAAATATTTATATCATTAATTTTTTTAATACTATATACATCTTCTTCACTTTTATTGTTTATTGATAATATTAGTGGAATTTTCTTTTTATTACCAGTACTATCAATCAAAACATTGAAATTTATACTTCTTTGTTGAAAATCATGTATACCATTATTTTTAAATAATGATATTAGCCTGTCTCTTTCAAGAATTAATTTTTTAATAGAAAAGTATTCATCTTTTTTTACAAAACTTTGATATTTATTAGATCTATAAAGAGAATCTATATCAAATGACATAACTTTTAGTGAAATTGAATCAATTAAATATCTGGTATTTGTTTTGACTTTATATTCAAGATTGGCTTCATTACCATTGATAATAGTGTCTACATTTACCTCTGAATCAAAGTAACCCTCATTATTATAAAATTGTTTTAACCTGTTTATATTATTAATAACATCACTATCATTTAGCTTGAATGGTTTCTGCCCTAGATTCTTTATGAACTCATTAAATGAGTAGTTGTACCTTTTTAGTTGTTTAACTTGTTTCTCAGATAAAATTTTGGAGAGTCTAGCATACCTATTTGGTTTTTTATTAATCCATGAATCAAATCTTTCATCTGGGTTATTATTTGACAAGCTATAAATATATAATCCAAGAGGATATCCGAGAAATTTGTTAGTTGGATTTAAGGGCTGAATTAGAAATTTAACAGGGTTTTTATTGATAATTGTATCATTAACAATGAAAGTATTTTCTGTAAGAATAGGTTCATCATATCCATCATAAATACTGGAACTACAGCTACTTATAAAGATATAAATTATTAATAAGTATAGATTTTCTTTTAATGACAACTTAACTTTTTTTCTAAATTACAGCTTTTAGCTTAAAAATTTCTTTGTCGAATGATTTCAAATGTTACAACTGAAAATGCTGAGGAAACATTTAGTGAATCAATTTTTGAGTTTATTGGTATTTTTAATATTTCATTGGATAGTGATAATACGTTTTTTGATATACCTTTTTCTTCAGATCCCATAATAATTGCATTATTTTCTTTAAAATTATAATCATAAATTGTCTTATCTCCTTTTTCAGACAGACTAATGATATTAATTTTTAAAGAATTAAAGTGTAAAATTGCATCTTTGATATTATTAACTCTAGCTATCGGTATTTTAAATACTCCTCCTGATGATGTCTTTACTACATCAGAATTTACTGGTGCTGAGTTATTCTGTGGTATAACTATTCCGTCAACATTAGACGCAACAGCAGTTCTGATGATCGCTCCAAAATTTCTAGCGTCAGTAATCCCATCAAGCAATAAATATGTTTTAGAAGATAGTTTATTAAATGTTACAGATATTAGCTCCTCTATTGATAATAATTTAATTGGAGATAATATTGCTACTGCTCCCTGGTGGTTTTTATTTTCAAACCTCTTAAATTTCTCTTTAGGTACAAATGAGTATTTAATATTATTATTGCCCAACAAATTAATTAACGATCTAAATAAACTGCTTTTCTGTAAATTTGATTTAAGCAGATATACTCTAGATATATCTTTTGATGATTCAATTGCCTCAATTATAGATCTAATACCATAGATCTGTATTTGTCTATCCATTTACATAAAAAAAAAGGAGGTTAAAAAAACCTCCTTTTTAAAATATTAATTTATCAAATTATTGACAAATGTTAAGAGCTTTAAATCCAACTGCAGGATTTGTTCCATCCGATAAAGCAGTTTGACCATTACCTCCATTTAAATCTGTCCATTCAACTTGATAAGTTATTTCACTATCCCAGTCACCTGAAGTAAATGCTACTCCAACAGTCTGAGCTGACTCAGGTACAGTAATAGTAGTACTTGAATCAGTACCATCAGTAAATGTAAATACAGTTTTTACTCCGTCAATGGTGAATTCAAGTGTTGCACCATTCCAACCATCTCCGAAACTATCCTGACCGTTAATGGTGTAGATTCCAGCAACAGATCCAGTGTTATTAGCATCAAATCTACATCCAATAATTAATGGATATGAGAAAGGAGATTTAAAATAAGAACCTGTCATAGATCCAGTAACTGCAGATCTAGAAATAACTCTTCCATCTGATAGATTTAATGCAAATCTTACATTTACAACATCGTTACCTCTATACGAAGATTGTCCTAAAGCACTTAATGCTTCATTTAACGAAAGTGATATATCAAACCTTGGTAAACCAACTGGTCCATCAATCATTTCAGATCTAGAAACAGTTCTGTATAGAACCTCTGATCCAGAATTAAAGGAAATGAACATATCAACACTGTCTGTTAAACCACCCATTTGATTGTCATGTGGTTCAAGAGTCCAATTCACAATTGAAGTATTAGGTGTTGCAGCCTGGAATTCACCAGTTACTGATATACCTCTAAGAGCAGCACCTTGTGTATACTCTTTAAGCATATAGTCTGTCATCATCTCGTAACCTCCATATTCATCAGAAGAAAATTCTTTTGAACAAGAGACTATTAGAGTAATTAAACTAAGATATATAAATAATTTTTTCATGTTTTCTTGTTTTAATCGACCGCTGGTCCGTTAGTATTCCAAAATACTCTTTGTGTTAAATCAGATTTCTGAGTAACATTTGAGTTGTTAGCCGCATAGTTTTGTGGATACCACATTGAAACAGGGAATGGCCCTGGATCCGGTTCAACCATAGGTTGAAGATTTTTTGGATAACCATTTCTTCTATACGAGTTATATGCATCAATTCCGTTACCTCTTTGAGTAATCCAGAATTCTTCAGCCCAAAGCTCAAGCTTTGCATCTAATGAAGATGCAGCAGTCCACTCAGCAGTGAAGTTAGCTATGTATTTGTCAATTGCTGCTTGATCCATTGCAGGGGCTCCTGATACATCGTCCACTTTATTCATGTGGGATCTAATACCTGCTAGAGTTTCACTAGTAGGATCTCCTCCAGTCATAACTGCAACTTCTGCATTCATAAAATGCATCCATGAGTTAGCAACTATTGGAGTAATACCTGCACCACCTTGACCATCTCCAGCACCAAGACCACCAAAACTAAGGTCATCATAAGCACCACCAGCAGGGTATATACCAGCTAGAGTTCTCTCGAAGCCATCAGGTGGAATACCTTCATCATTTCCATGATCTCTTCCCCAATATCCTTCTTCAAGTACACAATAAACTCCGTAAGCAACCCTATGAGGTTCGATGTAATATCCAGGTGTAGAACATTCTATCTGGACTTCGTTTGGAGGTCCATCTGCTCCCGGTGTTTCAGAAACGTTTCTATAATATAAGTATAGAATTCTTGGGTCTCTTTCACCGTTTCTACCTTTCATTAAACGATCCATCATCCAGTTAGACTGATAATCACCAGCTCCAGTATTAGAGTAGTTATATCTGTATATTGGATGTCTAGTATCAGGGTTAATAGCATTTGTTCCCCATTTGAATTCAAAGTCATCTGCACTATCAGTAATGTAATTTGTAATAGCACTATAACTTGCATAGTCTCCTAAGTTAAGGTATGCTCTTTTCTTGATACTATTTGCAGCTTTAATCCAGCCATCAGAGTTACCACCATAATACATATCATATGTAGGAGGAACACCGCCTTGACCAAAGTTACTTATAGCAGAATCAAGTAATCCAATTGCAGCATTATATACTGCCTGACCAGAGTCAGCAGCAGGATTTAGGTTCTCAGAACCTAATAATGCTTCAGAATAAGGAACATCACCAAACATGTCTACTAAAGTTAACATAATATAAGCTTGGAAAACCTGACCCATACCTATGTGATAGGTTAGACCGTTTTCAGCAGCCAATGCATTCATTAATCTAATATCCTCCATCATACCTTGGTAAGCACTTGACCACGTACCAGAAAATGAACCAGGAGAATAAGCATCTCTATACATTCTGTCACCACCTAGGTACGCAACTCTTGTAAGTCTTGCACCTACATCACCTACATCATCAACCCAAGAAGCAAAGTCTTCTTGAATATTGTTGATAAATAAATCAGTACTTGCCTGAGCAGGGTTTAATGCGTTAGGGTTAACAGTTAGATCTAACTCAGTAGTTTCACATGAGCTTAATACTAGAAAACTAGAAAAAGCTAAAATCGAAAGTTTGTTTAAATTTTTCATATTTTATTAAGTTTTGAATTAGAATGTTAATTTTAAACTTACACCGTATCTTTTAGCACTTACACCATTAAAGTATTCGAAACCAGAACCGTTACCAACACCAAGTCCAGCGATGTTAGGATCATAGTTGATTCCTTCAGGAGTATTATATGCATCATACCAAAGGTTGAAACCTTGTGCAGAAACAGATGCCGCTCCAAATGGAGTTTTATCTAACCAATTTCTAGGTACATCGAAAGTAAGCGAAACTTCACTTAACCTTACAACACTAGCATCCCAAGTTCTTAACTCGTCTGCTCCTAAAATTAAGTTACCGAAGTAAGTTGTTGCATTATCAATTTGTTTATTGTTAACAGATCCATCAGCAAGAACACCAGGTAAAATATATGGTAATTCTCTGTCAATAGTATCTATTGTTTGACCTCTTCCAAGTAATGTCATAATAAAACTTGAATACATATCACCACCAATTGTAGCATTAAGTAAGAAATTTAATGAAAAATTTCCATAAGTAATAGTATTTCCTAAGTTTGCTATAAAGTCAGGGTTACTATCACCAATTAAGGAGTACTTGTTAGTTTTGTAATTTGTATCGTTGTTTGTACCATAACTACCAGCAGCATCAATTAATGGTCTACCAGAGCTATCTCTTGAAACAGATGTTCCAATCATTGATGTCAATGGTAATCCAGGAATTGCAGCGTTACCTCTTGTAGAGAAACCAGCATAAACAATTTGATCAGTATTTTGTCCTAGATCTTCAACAATAGATTGACTTGTCGTGTAGTTTACAGAAGTATTCCAGTTAAACTTATCACCTCTAATCCAATCTGCGTTTAAATCTATTTCCCAACCAGTTGCACTAATTTCTCCAATGTTTGTACTTGTAGAAGTATAACCTGTTGAAGGGTCAAGTGGTTGTGTTATAATAAGATCAGTAGTTGTTCTGTCGAAGTAAGATATCTCAGCAGATAATCTATTGTCAAATAAATTAGCCTCAAGACCGAACTCAAGTTCAGCAAGTAACTCAGGCTTTAATCCTTGGTTACCTAGAGAAGAACCAGATGTGTTAGTAATTACATCGACACCATCAATCTTATAATCTTTTGTATCTAAGTTAAGTACAGATGAAATTGGATATCCCGTAGGAAAAGTTGCAGATGTACCATAACTAGCTCTAACCTTAAGGAAATCGACTGGTAAGTTACCAAAGTCTAAAACTGAAGTTGGAACGAAAGATATACTTGCAGATGGGTAAGTAATAGATCTATTTTCCTCTGCTAGGTTAGATACCCAGTCAGTTCTAGATGCTAATGTGACATACAAGTAGTTTTGATAATCTAGAGAAGCTTGGGCAAATACCCCAGTAATGTTTCTTCTAGAATAAAACTCAATTTCTTCCTGTGAGTTAAAGTTATAATGTCTTAATACGTTAAATACATTTTGACCGGTACTTCTTACACCATTTCTATCATATTCTCTTGCATTAGATGTAGCACCAGCATTAAAAGTCATAGACCAATCACTGTCAAGTTCAAAATCTCCGTTAACAGTTATTTGGTGGTTAAAGATAGTAGCAGTGTTGTTCCACTTTTCGTAGAATCCAGATTGTGTCTCAAGACTTCCGTCAACACCACCTCTGTTTTGATAACTTGTGTTATCCTCACTATATACATCATAACCATATCTATATTGAATGTTCAAATTATCAGAGATGTCATATTGTACTGAAGTACCACCATATACCCTGTGAGTTGCTTGCGCATCCTGAGTATTTGCAACAGTCCAAAGTGGGTGTTGTATACCATTTGAAGATCTATAGTAAATAGATGCTCCAGTAATGGGATGTGCATATGGTAATTGACCTATTCCAACAGATCTTGGAGTATAGAATACGTTACCATATAATGATGAATCAGAACTACCACTACTATATGCCGCAGCAATTGGTGGAGTTTTAAAATCAGTGAATGAATAGTTAAGTGTTCCGTTAACAGTAATTTTGTTCGATAAAACAGCTCTACCACCGAAACTAATATTATTTCTTCTTAGAGTGTTTCCAGGAGTAAATCCTTCGTCATCTAAATTACCATAGTTAACATTATAAGAAACTTTACCGTCATCA
>CABZAD010000026.1 GCA_902523665.1 uncultured Bacteroidota bacterium
CTTGAAGCTTATCAATTCCAGTAAATGTATCATCCTGATCTAATGTATATAGTGGTGATAGCATAAAATATGATTTTGCCTCCATAAAATAAGCCTCTTGTATTCTTTGACTGTTAGGATATGATTTTATAAAGTTTTCAAATTGGATTGCAGCTGAGTAAAATGAGTTTGTTTCGAAATATGAGTTAGCAAAGAAAAAAACTAATCTTTCACCTTGTGGCTTACCCCTGTAAGTAGGAATAATTTGCTCAATTAAAGCATTAGCTCTTCTAAATTCTCCATTTTCATAGTATTCCTCTGCAGCGTTATACTTATCTACTTCATTTTCTGGACTATTTAATAATTTTTGATAGTCATTACATGATACAGCTAGAAAAGAGAATAATATTATAAGAGACAATCTAAACATATAGCATTAAGTATTTTGGCAAATTTAATATAAGTTTATGAAATTAGATCAATTAATGATATTTCATTAATAATAGGAACTCCAAGATCATTGGCTTTAGCATATTTTACCGGACCTAAATTATTTCCAGCCACTAAATAATTTGTGTTTGAACTTACAGATGAACTTATTTTTCCTCCATTAATTTCTATAAGGTTTTTAATCTCATCTCTGCTGTGCTTTTCAAAAACTCCAGAGATTACAAAAGTCAAATTTGATAGAGAAGAGCTTGTATTATTATTGTTATTATCAATAAATGTAAGGCCTGCTAATTTTAGTTTATCTATTAGATTCCTGTTATTTTCATCCTTAAAAAATTTTATTATACTAATAGCAGTCTTTTCTCCTATTTCATCAATTTCAGATAATGAATTAAGTTCCATTAACATTAGTTCATCAATTGATTTAATTTTTTTTAATATTTTTTTTGAGGCAGATTCACCAACATATCTAATTCCAAGACCATATAAAACTTTTTGAAATGGCATCGATTTAGAGTTTTCAATACCCATTTTTAAGTTATCAACAGATTTATCGGCATGTCCATCAATTAAAGAAATTGAGTTATAATTAAGATTATATATATCTGAGATATCTTTTAAATAGCCTTTCTTATATAGAAGCTTGATAGTTTCATCTCCTAAACCATCAATATTCATTGCCTTTCTTGATGCAAAGTGTTGAATCCTTCCTATCACTTGCGGCCTGCATCCCTTTGTATTTGGACAATAGAAGTTAGCTTCAGAATCAAGTTTTACTAACTTAGTTCCACATTCAGGGCAATGTGTCGGAAATTTAATTTCATCATTTCCAAAACCTCTATTATCATGATCTATTCCAGTAATTTTTGGGATGATTTCCCCTCCCTTTTCTACATACACACTATCATTAACTCTTAGTCTTAGTTTCATCATTTGATCAAAGCTATGTAGTGAGGCTCTTTTTACGGTCGATCCAGAAATCAAAACTGGATCTAAATTTGCAACTGGAGTTATCGCTCCTGTTCTTCCAACATTAAAAGAAATTGAATTTAATTTTGTTACCAAATTTTCAGCTTTATACTTATATGCGATAGCCCACCTTGGAAACTTAGATGTAAAACCTAATTTTTTCTGAAATTCTATGTTATTTATTTTAATTACAATGCCATCAATTTCAAACGGTAAGCTTGATCTATTTTTTTCCCAAAAATTAATAAAGTCTCTAACTCCATTTAAACCATCTACAACTCTTTCATATTTGGGAACATCAAATCCCATTTCTCTAGCTAAATTTAAAAGCTCAGAGTGATTTTTTATTTTTACTTCATCTGATACTATCGAATAGAGAAAACAATTCAAAGGTCTTCTTGCTACTTCATTTGAATCAAGAAGTTTAATACTTCCCGATGCTGTATTTCTGGGATTTTTAAATAATGGCTCTCCTAGTTTTTCTCTCTTTCTATTTAATTGATAAAAGGAATCATTTTTTATAATTATTTCTCCTCTAATTTCAAACTTATTTAAAACAGAATTATTTAGCTTTATTGGTACTGATCTAATTGTCTTTATATTATTAGTTATGTTGTCTCCTTGTGTTCCGTCACCTCGGGTGAGTGCCCTTGAAAGTTTTCCATCTTCATACAATAAATTAACAGAAGCGCCATCATATTTTAATTCACAACAAAATTCAAAATTATCAGTATTGAGTATCTTAACGACTCTGTTGTACCAAGATTCCAATTCTTCACTTGAATATGTATTATCCAAGGAATACATTTGAAAAACATGAGATTCTGAATTAAATTTATCTGATAGACCACCACCAACCCTGTTTGAAGGAGAATTTGCATCATAAAATTCAGGATATTTAGACTCAAGTTTGATAAGTTCATTGAGTAATTTATCATATTCAAAATCGCTAATTAAATTTTGGTCAAGATCATAATAATGGTGGTTATAATTATTTATTATTTCCCTTAACTCAAAAATTCTAGATTTTATTTCATTCATATTAAAATATGAGTTTTACTAATCTTTTTTTACCCCTAAAATCATCCTTAAAGTTAACATGATTTATACTATAATTAGATAATATTTGATTAAATTCTTTTGTAAAATTTGGATTTATTTCAAGATAAATTAAACCTTTTTTTGTAAGGTTTATTGATGCAAAATCCAAAATTTTCTCATAAAAGTGTAAGGGATTATCTTTTGGAGTAAATAGTGCAATTTCTGGTTCATATCTTACATTTTTATCTAATTGATTTGATTCGCTAGGATGCAAATATGGAGGATTTGATATTATAATGTCATATTTTTTATTTACTTCAGAAATTAAGTTAAGATCAAGTTCAATTATTTTGACATTTGAGTTAAGATTTTTTTTATTTATTTCACAGACTTTAAGTGCCTTGGTTGATATATCACATATTGTGACATCTAAATAACTATTATTAATGTCTATCGATATACCAATACAACCAGAACCTGTGCATAAATCAATTACCCTTTTTTGATTATCTATTTTCAGATGATCATTAATTAACCAATCAACAAGCTCCTCAGTTTCAGGTCTGGGTATTAGCACATTTTCATCAACATAAAAATCATTACCATAAAAGTTTTTTTTATTAATTATGTAGTCAATTGGATAGTTATCAATAATCATTTTCATTTTTTGAATTAATTTATTCTCAGAAACTGAGGATAAATTAAAATTTGGTTCTAAAGCGATTTTAATAGGATCTATGTTACATAATTCCTTTAAAATAATTTTATATATAAAGTCAGATTCATCATTTGAAAGACTCAAATTATCTCTATAAATGCTTCTCATCTCAATAATATTCATACTAATTTTTTTAACATCCATACAGGACATGCTGTATGACCTGTATTGCCTAATGAATTACTTATATATTTAAATCCTTTTTTAATGTATAATTTTTGAGCATTAACCATGTTTGGCATTGTCTCTATGTAGCATTTTTTATAATTAGATTCTAAAGCAAAATCTAAACATAATTCAATTATCTTATTCCCAATACCTCTACCTCTTATGGATTTATGAAAATACATTTTTTGAAGTTCACAAATATTTATATCACCATCCTTCAGTTGATTTATGCCTGCGCCTCCAAGTATTTTATTGTTTTTCTCAACCACAAAATATATTGACCTTTTAGAATGGAAGGATTCGTACATATTATCAATTTCTGGATCCTCGTAAGCAGTACCTATTCTAGGTATATCCATCTCAATTAGAACTTCTCTTAATATGACTGCTATATGTTTATTATCAGATTCATTTATAGGTCTAATTAACATAGTTGAGATTTTGACTTAAATTTACAATTCTAAATTTTAATACTTATTAAATTGAACGATATTAAGTTTATGAGAAGATGTATTGAGCTTGCATCAAAGAATATAGGTTATACTTATCCTAATCCTTTGGTAGGATCTGTTATAGTTTGTGACAACAAAATAATTGGAGAAGGTTCTCACTCAAAATATGGTGAAAGTCATGCAGAAGTAAATGCAATAAACAATGTAAAAGATAAAAGATTATTAAAAAATTCAACATTGTATGTAAATCTTGAACCATGTAATCATTATGGTAAGACACCCCCTTGCACTGAAGCAATAATAAATAATAATATTAAAAAAGTTGTAATTGGATCTCAAGACCCAAATAAGTTAGTTAACGGAAGTGGAATAGAAAAACTTAGATCTAGTGGCTGTGATGTTAGTATGGGAATAATAGACAAAGAATGTGATGAACTGAATAAAAGATTTTTTACATATCATAAACTTAAGAGACCTTTCATTATTTTAAAATGGGCTGAATCAAAAGACGGATTCATTGGCCCTGTAAAATCAGTTAAGACATTGAAAAAAGTAAATTGGATCTCAGGAGAGGATGCAAAAAAGTTATCACATAAATGGAGAAGTGAAGAACATTCAATTTTAGTTGGGGTTCAAACTATAATTGATGATGACCCTATTCTAACTACAAGATTTGTAAAAGGTAGAAGTCCAATTAGATTTGTTTTAGATCCTAATTCAAGAATTCCTTTAGACTCAAGAATCTTGTCAGATACTGTCAAAACTAAAGTTCTATCAAAGAAAGTGAATAAATTAATTCCTAGTTATACAAAAGCAATAGAGTTTGGTGATATTAATCTAATTATTCAATCTCTTTATAAAATGAATATTCAATCTATAATAGTTGAGGGTGGTACAAAAACAATTAATCATTTTCTACTCAATAATCTATGGGATTCAATTAGAGTATTTAAGTCCAATGTAAAAATTGGTAAAGGAATTAAGGGTCCTAGTGTAAACCTTCAGGAATTTACTAAGATTAATTTACAGAATGATATACTTTATGAGTTTAATAAGTTGAATATTTAGAAAAGACTACTTATCATCTCTGGACACCTAATAGGCTTCATTGAATCAGAATTCAAAAATGCAAGCAATGTTTTTCCTTCAGTTGTTTTTTCACCACTATTGTTAAAAATTTCATACAAAAACTCTATAGAAGATGTTGGTTTTTTAGAACAAATAATTTTAACTTTAAAAGTATCTCCAAAAACTAAAGGCTTAAAAAATTTTAGTTCACATTTAACTACTGGAAGAATAATTTTATTTTTTTCAATTTCTTGATATGGTAAATTTAATTTTTCTAACCATTCAATTCTTGCAAATTCAAAATATTTTAAATAATTGCTGTGGTGAACTATCCCCATTTGATCAGTTTCGAAATATCTAACTTTAATTTCTTCTGTTTTATAATTCATTTAATTTAGTTTATGAAGGAATTTATATTATTTCCTACAAATTTATCTACATTCATTTTAAATAAAAAAAAATTAAAAATCAATAGTAATTCTTATTTTTTTTTGATTTTTTTTAACTAATATTTGTAATCAACCCTTAACATAACCTTATAAATATATTCAATTAATATTTAGCCAAAAAAAATGAGTCAAACACCTTCTGTAGTATGGAACAATTGTTTATCCTTTATCAGGGATAATATCCAACCTCAGGCCTACAAAACATGGTTTGAACCAATTATTCCAGTTAAACTAACAGGTGATATTTTAAGCATACAAGTTCCAAGTAAATTTTTCTATGAGTGGCTTGAAGAACATTATGTAAAAATTTTACGTTTAGCACTTACAAGAGAATTAGGATCAGAAGCTAAGCTTGTTTACATAATTAAAATGGAAAATACTTTTGGTAACAAGATGCCATTTACTGAAAAAATTCCAAGTTCATCAAGTAGTTCAATAAAGTCTCAGTCAATTGAGTCACCATTCAGTTCATTTGCCTCAGAACTTAAGAATCCATTTGTAATTCCAGGAATTAGAAATTTACAAATTGAATCACAACTAAATCCAAACTATACATTTGAAAATTTTTTAGAAGGTGATTCCAATAGATTGGGTAGATCAGCAGGTATTGCAGTCTCAAATAAACCTGGTGGGACATCATTTAATCCGCTGCTAATCTACGGTGGTGTTGGTCTCGGCAAGACTCACTTAGCCCATGCAATTGGAGTGGATGTTAAACAAAAGTATCCAGACAGGACTGTATTATATATATCTGCTGAAAAATTCACCCAGCAATATGTTGACTCCGTAAAGAAGAACACCCGTAATGACTTTATTCACTTCTAT
This sequence comes from uncultured Bacteroidota bacterium, assembly GCA_902523665.1. Lineage (GTDB taxonomy): Bacteria > Bacteroidota > Bacteroidia > Flavobacteriales > Flavobacteriaceae > Marisimplicoccus. The sequence goes on from CABZAD010000026.1 coordinate 6,120, forward strand.
CAAATTATTGATGTGTTGATAGTTGACGATGTTCAATTCTTATCTGGAAAGTCAGGAACCCAAGATGTGTTTTTCCATATATTTAACCATCTTCATCAAAACGGCAAGCAGGTTGTTTTAACCTCTGATAAAGCTCCTATTGATATGCAAGACATTGAACAAAGATTGTTGTCAAGATTTAAATGGGGACTTTCAGCTGAATTACAAAATCCAAATTATGAAACAAGAGTCTCTATATTGAAAAATAAACTTTACAGAGATGGTGTTGAAATTCAAGATGAAGTAATTGAGTTTGTTGCTAAAAATATCAATTCAAATATAAGAGAACTCGAGGGTGCTATTATTTCTTTGATTGCCCAATCTTCATTTAACAAAGCTGAAATTACAGTTGAATTGGCAAAAGAAGTAATTAATAAATTTGTTAAAAATAATAGAAGAGAGGTTTCTATCGATTATATTCAAAAAGTTGTATCAGATTACTTCCAAATGGATATTCAAACTTTACAGTCCAAGACAAGAAAAAGACATATCGTTCAAGCTAGACAGATTGCTATGTATTTCGCAAAAAAATTCACTAAGGCTTCACTGGCTAGCATAGGTACACAAATTGGAAGAAGAGACCATGCAACTGTTCTGCATGCTTGTAAAACAGTAGATAATCTAAGCTTTACTGATAAGCAGTTTAGAAAATATGTTGAAGATTTAAATCAGAAATTGTCTAATTAGATTTATCTGTATATGCCTCTGCTGTTAATCCATTGAATATAAGCTTTCTTATTTCTGTTATGTCCAGCTAGATCACTAGCAAATAGATGATATCCTCTTTTAGATGGATTTGCTACCATAAATAGATATTTATGTCTCTCATAGTTTAACACTGCATCAATAGCTGATATATCAGGCATTGTAATTGGTCCTGGAGGGAGTCCTTTTATTTTATATGTATTATACTTTGAATCTAATTTAAGATCTCTATACAAAACCCTTCTTATTATTGTATCAAAATTATTGTAGTATTCTTTTATGGTATATATAACGGTTGGATCAGCTTGAAGCCTCATATTATCTCTTAATCTATTCACATATAGACCAGCTACCCTAGGACGTTCATCAATTTTTCTACTTTCAAGTTGGACTATTGATGCTAGTGAAATAACTTCTAATTTGGTAAGACCCAATTGTTCTGCTTTTTCTGATCTTTCTTTGTTCCAGAACTTATTATACTCACTCAGCATTCTATCTCTAAAATTCTCAGAAGTTGAATTCCAATAGACATTGTAAGAGTTTGGAATAAAGATTGAAAGAACATTCTTCTCATTTAAATTATTCTTTTTTAGAAAGTCCAGATCTCGAAATGATGATAACAGGGAAATACTGTCCTCATATATCTGACTTGAAACTCTTCCGGCAAGATTCTCAACTCTTTCTTGATTATTAAAAGTTACATTAACAGGAATGTTATTAAATCTTAAGGAATTAACAATATCATTGTTTCCTATACCTCTTTTTATTTTGAATCTTCCTGTTTTTTTATTTTCAAGGTACTCTAGTTTTTCAGCAACTTTATAAAATGTTTTTTCAGATTTAATGTATTTTGAGATTGAGTCTCTAAAGGCTATGCTATCGCCTTTCACTACATAAAGGAATATACTTTCATCGTCAAAAGAAGTGTTTGATTTGTAATATTTATTGTAGTAATCAACAATGAATATTAGTGACAAAATTGAAATTGGTATTATAATTTTTAAATACTTCATTTATTTAAAATTTTTTGAAATAAAACTTCATCATTAAATTTATTATTGTAAAACACCCAATCTTTTTTTACACCAACTTTACAATAGCCATTATTTTTAAACAATGATATACTTTCAACATTATTCGAAGGGATATTAGCGTATAACTGGTGAATTGGCACATGATTTAAAACATACTCTTCAATTAATTTTAAGGATAAAGAACCTATACCTTTAGATCTATATCTTTCAAATATAACAATTCCAATTCCAGCCCTCCTGCTAATGTGATTATAATTGAAAAGGTCTATAAAGCCATAAGAATTATTATCATCATATATCACAAGTCTAACTTGTTTATGATCAACAATATCCATATGAGAATTTTCAATAAAATTTTTTAAAATATGTTTTGAAAAAGGTGAGGTAGTGTTTGAATAAACCCACAAGGATTTATCATTTTCAATATCGTACATCATTTCAAGATCATATGGTTCTAAAGCTCTAAGTCTTAATTTCATATTGTTCTAGTTAAACAATAGTTAAAATATAATTATTAAATGTTTAATATCTTATTTTTATAAAAAAAAATGAAGCTATATATAAAAATTCTTTTTTTATCTACTTTTTGTTCAATTCTAACATTTTTAGTGTTTAGTAGTGTTAAAAAAAATGATAAAATAGATTATCAAACCAAATTTACAAATGAAACCATCTCTGAGTTTTCAGTAAATAATATTGCTCAAAGAAATCTCGGTATATCCTCACTTCCTAATTTAACTTTTGCTGCTAGCAAGACTATTGATGCTGTGGTTCATGTAAAAAACACAAGTATAGTTGAAGAAAGCGATAGCTGGGCTTTACAATTTTTCTACGGAGATGACTCTAAGAAAAAGGTTGGAACAGGATCAGGTGTAATAATTTCACCTGATGGTTATATTATCACTAATTATCATGTTATTGAGAATTCATCTGAAGTAATTGTGACAACAAATAATAATAAAGAATATGAAGCTGAAATTATTGGATTTGATGAGGTAACAGATATAGCAGTTCTTAAAATTGATTCAAATATTAAATTAGACTATATCTTCTTTGGTGATTCAGATTCAACATTAATTGGAGAATGGGTCCTTGCAGTTGGGAATCCTTATAATTTAAATTCAACTGTTACTGCTGGTATAGTCAGCTCAAAATCAAGAGACCTAAATGAGTATGATCAAAAAAATCAATCATTTATTCAAACTGATGCAGCAGTAAACTTTGGAAATAGTGGTGGTGCTTTAGTTAATATCCAAGGTGAATTGATTGGAATTAATACTTTAATACAATCCATGACTGGTGGATATGTTGGATATTCTTTTGCAGTTCCTAGTAACACCGTAAGAAAAATATTTGAAGACATAATTGAGTATGGAGATGTTCAAAAAGGTCTTCTAGGAGTGAGAGGTGTAGCATTAAAATCCTCATATTCCAGACAACTTAATATTAATGAAACAGAGGGCTTCTACATTGATGAAATAGAAGAAGGGTTTGGAGCTGGTTCTGCTGGATTAACTAGAGGTGATATAATTAAGTCTGTAGATGGTTTTAAAATTAACAGGTTTTCTGACCTATCGGGATATCTGTCATCTAAAAGACCTGGTGATAAAGTTGAAGTAAACTATGTAAGAGAGGGTAAATTAAAAACAGCTATTGTAACTTTGAAGAAAAGCTCAAATTAATGAGAATTGATGTTCTTACATTGTTTCCAGATGTATTTGATAACCTTAATTCTTTCTCAATCATAAAAAAAGCAGTTGACTCTAATAAGGTTAAAATTAAAACACACAATCTAAGAGAGTTTGCTGATAATTCTAGAAAAGTTGATGACTACCCTTATGGTGGATTACCTGGGATGGTGATAAAAATCGAACCTATTGACAGATGTATTGAACATCTTAAAGAAATAAACAATTATGATGAGATAATTTATCTCACACCCGATGGAGACCTCTTAAATCAAAAAATAGCAAATTACTTTTCTACATTAAAAAATATAATAATTATATGCGGTCACTATAAAGGCATTGATCATAGAGTCAGAGATCATCTAGTAACAAAAGAAATTTCAATTGGAGAATTTGTGGTATCTGGAGGAGAACTTCCTGCGGCAGTTCTCTGTGATTCAATAATTAGGTTATTACCTGGAATTATAGGTGATGAATCATCAGCCTTATCTGATACCTTTCAAGATAATTTATTATCTCCACCTATTTATACTAGACCTGAAATTTATAAAGGGATGAAAGTACCAAAAGTTCTATTATCTGGTAATGACAAGGAGATTCAAAAATGGAATGACGAAAAATCAATTGAAAGGACAAAATTACTTCGACCAAATCTTTTTGATAATGATTAAAAAAGGTTTATTTTTGCGCGTGTTTGAAGTTAATCAAACAATTAAATAAAATCTAATGAATTCAACAGTAAGATTAGTTCAAGAAAAACTTGTTACTAAAAATGATTTCCCATCTTTTTCATCTGGTGATACAATTACCGTTTATTATGAAATTAGAGAAGGTGATAAAGTTAGAACTCAATCCTTTAAAGGAGTTGTTATACAAATTAAAGGTAGAGGAGAATCTAAAACATTTACAATAAGAAAAATGTCAGGAACTGTTGGAGTTGAAAGAATTTTCCCCTTAAACATGCCTGCTTTAAATAAAATTGAAGTTAATAAGAAAGGTAAAGTTAGACAATCAAGAATTTACTACTTTAGAGATCTTAGAGGAAAGAAAGCAAGGATTAAAGAAGTATAAATCTAATGTCAAAAATTAAAGTAGCCAATCCCATAGTTGAAATAGATGGTGATGAAATGGCTAGAATTATTTGGAAATTTATTAAAGAAAAATTAATACTAGACTATTTAGAAATTGATATTATATATTATGATCTAGGAATAAAGTCTAGAGATAAAACTGATGATCAAATTACAGTCGATGCCGCTAGTGCCATAAAGAAATATAATGTTGGTATCAAATGTGCAACAATTACTCCTGATGAACAAAGAGTTGAGGAATTTTCACTCAGTAGAATGTACAAGTCTCCTAATGGTACCATAAGAAATATTGTTGGAGGTACTGTTTTTAGGGAACCTATAATTTGTAGGTCAATACCGAGATATGTTCAAGGTTGGTCGAGACCAATCTGTATAGGTAGGCATGCATTTGGTGATCAATATCGTGCAACGGATGTAACAACTCATGGTCCAGGAAAATTAGAGATGAAATTTATACCTTCAGATGGCTCAGAATCAAAAACCTGGGAAGTATATAATTTTGAAGAGGACGGTATTGCAATGTCTATGTATAACATAGACTCATCCATTTATGGTTTTGCAAGATCTTGCATGAATATGGCCTTAAACAAAAGATGGCCACTTTATCTCTCAACCAAGAATACAATATTGAAAGCTTATGATGGTCGCTTTAAAGATATTTTTGAAGAAGTTTTTGAAAATGAGTTTAAAAATAAATTTAAAAAAGAAAATATAACATATGAACACAGACTTATTGATGATATGGTTGCTGCTGCAATTAAGTGGAAAGGTGGTTTTGTATGGGCTTGTAAAAATTA
>CABZAD010000027.1 GCA_902523665.1 uncultured Bacteroidota bacterium
GTTTTTCATTATAAAGCTTTTATAACAACTCTATATTATAGTTGATTATATTGAATTTTGTTAAAAAGTTGAATAAAACTCATTCTTAATTAATAATATCTAAAGCACAGATTCTTCGCTATTTTAGTAGATTTAGACCTAACGACTATTTTTTGTCTTCGTTTATAAAACATATAAAAAAGCTCACAAGACTGATCTTGTGAGCTCTCAATTAACCATAAACCAATTTATGTTTACTATAGATAGCAAACAGGTAAATCTATTAAGATTTTAGATTATTGGCTATAATCATTCGATTTAATTATTAACAATTATTCAAAAGAATTTCTGACAGCGTCAAAAGACGCATATTCAGTAGCTGTATGAACTTTTCCATCCTCATTAAATGTTAATACTGCATAATGCTTTGTTTTAGCTGATTTACCAGTTGCGGTATTTTTCATATTCCAAGTACCATACATTCTTACATTATTAGGGCCAGACATTGCTTGAGAGACTGGATATGTGTTCCCCCCCCAAAAACCTACATCTGTTCCAGGTAAGCCATCTCCTTCAGAATATGTCATTTCATCAAATGTCTCCATCCAATATTGAATACTCTGCTTTAATGATTCCATGCCTACAGTATTTCCATTAGGGCCTGTCCATTTTATTGAATCCGCCATGAAAGAAATTGCTTTTTCTAAGTTTTCTTCTTCAAAACCAAGAATCCAGGTATCTTTAATAGTTTGTACATTTTGTTCAAAAGTATTTGAATTCGTCTCACTAACTCCTGTATTTGGAGTCTGACATGAAACAAATAAAATTATTAATAATATAGCTAGTTTTCTCATAATTTATTTTTTTTATTATTCTCAAAAATAAAAAAACCCCTTTAAATCAGGGGTTTAATTATATTAAAATATTTGAAGTTACTTTATTGGATCCTCATCATATGCTTGAACAAACTTTGTTCTGTCATAAAATCCTCCTTGAAAACTCATTTTGTTATCTTCAGTAAAGAAAATAACATTATGATAAGGTACAGTAACAGAGTTAGCTTCATTAGAATATGTTGCATCTCCCCAACTTAGAAGGACTTTGAAATCTTCTCCAGCCTCATTAGTTCCTTCAAGTGCTAGATAATTAGTATCCTCACTATTTTCAATAGATGTCCATATAGATGATGTTGTTTGCATCAAATCTCCAATTGCTTCTTTTCCTTGAATTTGGACTCCATTTGGAAATGCCCAAACTGCATCATCAGAGAAATATGACATAGCAAGATCAACATCCTGAGCATTTACTGCATTAGTCCATGCATTAGCTATTTCCTCGTATTTTGAAGAGTCTACTACTGATGGAAAATCAGAGTTTGTTTGAGTTGGAGTTTCACAACTTATAATTGCAAAACTAAGTATTAATGTTAAAATTATTTTTTTCATTTTTAAATTGTTTTAAGTTAATTATTTTTTCATGATACGTGTAAGTTGCAACGATCCATGCATCTCACGGGAAGCATATCCATATTTTGACATTATTTTGTCAGTAAAAGCTTGTTCAGACCCTTCTGAGCTAGAACCATTATTTTCTTTATTGATTTCAAAAATAGTATGTGTAATAGGTTTATATGCATTATCTGATCTATCGGTTATTTCAGATAAATCCCACCAGTACTTATTCCCTTTGTGTTGTTCTCTGAAATATTGTTTTTCAAATTCAACATAGTCATCATTTAATGCTTCCATACCTATATATGTTGCATTAATTGGTGCTGTAGGATCTCTTCCTTCTTCGGAAAGATTGGAAATGCTTTGCATAGTATAAGATCGAGAACTTGCTCTATATTTATTGTCTGTACTTTCTTTTATATATTTTTTTATTATAGATCTTTTGGTTTTTCCTTTATGAGCATCTTGAATTATTTGCATCCAATCAACATTTGCATCCATTTGGTCTTTGGATTGATAGGTATTTATAATAATGTAATCTGCCCAAGGGTTATCATCGTTACTACTTGGGTCAACTTTCCAGATTGACCATCCGGCTTGAATACCATCAGCTATTGCTTTCTCTTTAGCAACACCCCAAAATGACTCAAACTTCTCATATTCCTCTTCCATTCCTTCATTAATTACTACATGTTCACTTGTCCAATAAAACTGAGCATTTAATGAAATTGAGAAAAATAGAGCTATTAATGTGTATAATATATTTTTCATTTTAAATTGATTTATAGTTATGTAATAAATATATAATATATATTTTATAAATTGTAATTGTGAGAAGAACTTATGTCATACTGGTTTTTATTTTTCTCTTTTTTATTTCAGATATCATATTTGCTCAACAAATTATTCCATTATATAATTCTGCTCTAGATTGTGATCTCGATAAAAAAGACAGAATTGTCGAGGAAGGAGGCAGTACATATATATATGAAATTAAGACCCCTGAAATTTGGTATTATCCCTCCGAAAATAAAAAAGAAAATAAACCTGCAGTCCTTGTAATACCTGGGGGAGGATATACTTTTCTCAGTATCACTAATGAGGGAATTTCAATTGCTAAATGGTTAAATACAATAGGTATTGATGCCTTTATGTTAAAACATAGACTACCAAATAATTACTCTGGAGAATGTAAACAGGTTGTTGCTACACAAGATGCACTTAAAGCAATTGAATTAATTAAATCTAATTCGTCTAAATGGAAAATAGATATTAATAATATTGGAGTAATAGGATTTTCTGCAGGAGGTCATCTTGCATCCTCCATTTCAACAAAAGGAAAACTAAAAATTAATAAACCAAATTTTGCAATTCTTGTTTATCCAGTAATTACAATGAATATTAATTTTAAAACATGGACATTTAATAGCTTATTTGGAAAAGATCCAGATCTAGATATAATTTATAAATACTCAAATGATCTTTTTGTTAACGACGAAACTCCTCCAACAATTCTTATTCACTCAAATAATGACAAGGGAACACCTCCTGAAAATAGTATTAGATATTATTCTGCATTAAGAAAGTACAATATACCATCTGCATTACATATTTGGGAAGATGGAGGACATGGCTATGGACTAGGAAAAGGAAAAGGTTCAATTGAGTCATGGCCTAAAATTGTCGAGGAGTGGATGAGGCTGAGGAAGATAATTGAATAGAAAAACTTTTTAGTCTACTTAAAAAATAACTCAAACTCCAAATTGATTTCGTCATTAATTTTTCTTGTAAGTAATGAAGGTCGTTCAACCAAAAAATCTGTAAGGGAAACAATAAATTTTCCTGATAATTGAGTTATCTCATTACGGTGATTGACCTCAGCTGATATGGTAAAGTCTTTTTCAATTCCGTGAAAATTCATTACTCCCTCAAATATTATTTGTCCATCTTCTTGATTAACTACAGTAGATTTAAAAATAACATTTGGAAATTGAAGAGCTTCAAGAACTCTTAATGAATTACTATCCAAACTAGAATTACCACTTTTAAAATCACTTACTTTAGCTACAATACCAATATTTGAAATAGACTCATTCTCTATCTGAATTAGTCCTGAAATGTTTTTATTTTCAGCTGACCATTTATGTAAAAAATGTTTACCAGTATAATTGATAAAAGACTTATCTGAATCAACTCTTTTTATTTCTTGAGATGATAAATTAAATGTTGTAAGTGCTAAAAGTAAAGGTATTATTCTCATTAAAAATCAAATATTATGGTAAACATCGCAAGAGTATAACTTGCAACTGCAGTATAAGCTGAAGCTTTATGAATCTCTTTATGACTTCTATTTCCATGTTGTTTGTCAGCATATATATTAGTAACAATCATTGCGGGTACATGAACATTCGCTAATATTTTGTGAAGTTTTATGTTGTTAAGGCCTTCCCTTTCTCTACTGACAAGAGGAGGGGGAGTAAATAAAGATAAACCAGCCCCCGTAAAATATGAGAAACTTACAATTTTTCCGAGTGTTTTGTGTGTGTTATATACACTATAATCACCTTTATACAACTTTCCTCCTAGAATACCCTGATAAATCATCCCTGCAAAAGTTATATATCCAATAATTTGATGAGCTTTTAACATTTTTTCTCGAACAATAAGTTCTTTTTCTCTATTTTCAATACTTAATTTTGCAATACCAGTCTTCCTAAATAAACCTCCATCTCCCCAGAGAATTCTTTGAGTAATTAACATTTTTTCAGGCAGAAGACTTGGTTTCTCTGTATTTATAAGATTCTCAAATTCTTCAGTAAAATCCTGAGCAAAACAGTTAATACTCATTATTAAAGCAAATATGCTTAATAAAATGTTATCCTTAATCTTATGCATTTTAACTAGTAGTTATAGTTAAGATATCTCCAGCAAGAGAAGTTGAATAAGTTTTCAAATCTCCTGATGTAGCAGCTGAACCACAAATTACAATATTATTTCCATCTATTCCAAACTTGTTTCCGTGTGACCCACATGTGAACTCTTGGTTTGAATATGACCAGTCATCTTTTGATCCACTATGAGGACAACAATTATCAAATGCTCTGAATCCTGAACTTGATATTTTTAAAAGTAATACACCTACTGATGTTAGGTTTATAAAGTCACCGGGGTTTGAAAGGCTACTAAAGTTAGAGTTTGTTAGATCTATAGATATGTTGTTACCACTTGAAACTATCCCATTATTGGGTTGACTATTATTGCTTGAGGTATCGTCTGGTGATATGTCTAAATTATTAGAACTGTATGAGGAAGTCTCATCATCTGACTTCGAACAAGCTTGAATGTATGTTAGTCCAAAAAAAGCAAATGTAATTGTTGGGCACGTATTTTTTAAAAACTTTCTTCTTTCCATAATGATTAGTAAATCTAATATGTATATTTATCACTTGAAAATAATAATAGACTTTAATAAACTTTTAACTAAATAAAATGAAACAAATTAAGGTTGAAAAAGATATTAAAATTGCTGAAACTTTACCAGCTGACTTTTATAAAAATGAAAGCATTTTTGAACAAGCCAAAGAAAAAATCTTTGTTAAATCTTGGCAGTATATTGGCCATGAGAATATTTTGCCAATAAATATCAACCTTTATCCATTTACATTTATTCCAAATTACATAGATGAGCCTCTGGTTTTAGTAAGGAAATATAACGATTCTATATCTTGCTTATCAAATGTATGTACTCATAGAGCAAACATTATAGTCCATAATCCAAGTGAACAAAAAAACCTTCGATGTCTCTATCATGGAAGAAAATTTAATTTAGATGGGGAGTTTAAATCTATGCCAGATTTTGAGGAAGCTGAAAATTTCCCTCGAGATTGCGAAAATTTAAAAAGCTTTCCTATCTCAAGATTAGGTCCTTTTTTGTTTACTAGTCTAGAGCCAGAGTTTAATATTAAAAAGATATTTGATGAAATAGCCAATCGTTTATCTTTTTTTAAATTTGAAAAATTGGTTGAAAGACCTGATTTGACCTCAGAGCATATTGTTAAAGCGAATTGGGCAATTTATTGCGAAAATTATCTTGACCCATTCCATATTCCATTCGTCCATAAAGAATTGACTTCAGTTTTGGATATTAATCAGTACAAAACAGAAATATATGATAATTATAATCTACAGATTGGATATTCAAAAGATGACGAAGATTCATTTGAAATTCCAGAGGGAAACAAAGATTTTGGAAAAAAAATAAGTGCATATTATTATTGGATTTTTCCTAATCTAATGCTTAATTTTTATCCATGGGGACTATCCATTAATGTGATAATCCCAATTAATAAAAACAGAACAAAAGTTTCATTTATTCAATTTATGTTGGACGAAAGCAAATATGATTTAGGAGCAGGTGGACTTATTGATAAAGTTGAGAGAGAGGATGAATTTGTTGTTGAGGAAGTGAGTAAAGGTCTTGAATCAAGATATTATTCTACTGGAAGATTTTCTCCAACAAAAGAGACTGCAATTCATCATTTTCATAGTTTAATTGCTAAATTCATAAATTCTTAAATTTGATAATGAAAAAATTTTTATTAATATACATAATAGGCTGCTCATCAATCTTCTCCCAGGATTATAGTGTAGAAAAGGATAGAATCATTGACCTTTTCGAGAACTTGAAAAAGTTTGGAGTGAATGAAAATCAAGGAAATGATAGAGTGGCATACAGTGACTTTGAAATTCAGGCAAGAGATTATATTTCAAAGAAACTTGAAAAAACAGGGGCTAAAGTTTATACTGATTTTGCAGGTAATCTTATTGCATTATATAATCCAAATAATAGTAACTTAAAACCAATTTTATTTGGTTCTCACGTTGATGCTGTACCTAACGGAGGACACTACGACGGAACAGCTGGTGTAATTCACGCAATTGAAGTTTTACAAACTGTTCATTCAAAAAACATTTCATTAAATCATCCACTTGAAGTTATAGTTTTTTCTAATGAAGAGGGGGGACTTTTTGGAAGCAAAGCTCTTGCAGGTAAAATCAATCAGCAGACATTGGATGTTGTAACTGTATCAGGATATACTAATGGAGAAGGTGTTGAAAGGCTTGGCGGAAATGTTGACAGGATTTTTGAGGTAAAAAGAAACATAGGTGATATTCATGCTTTTATAGAAATGCATATTGAACAAGGAAATAATCTTTATAGTAGTAACACGGATATTGGAATTGTTGAGGGAATTGTTGGCCTAAAGTGGTGGGATGTAACTATTGAAGGATTTACTAACCATGCAGGTACAACACCTATGAACCAAAGACAGGATGCAATGATTGCTGCTTCAAAGTTTGTACTTATGGTAAATGAAACTGTCAACTCATATGAAGGTTCACAAGTAGGAACAGTTGGTAGAATTTCAGCTGAACCAGGAGTTCCAAATGTAATACCAGGAATTGTAAGTTTAAGTCTAGAATTAAGAGATTTAAGTTCTAATAAGATTTCAATGATTTACAATAAGATTATAGAGAACACAAAGATTATTGAACAAGAGACGAAAACTAAGTTCTCATTCAGCCCGATTGATGCCACTGGAGACCCTGCATTGATGGATAGAAGAATAATCAATATTCTTAGTGAAGTATCGGATGATCTCGGATATAGCTCTATGTTCATGCCAAGTGGAGCAGGTCATGATGCCCAGAGTATAGCATTGATTGCGCCAACAGCAATGATTTTTGCTCCAAGTAAGGATGGGATAAGTCATTCTCCCAAAGAATATACAGATTTTGAAATGCTAGAGAAAACAACTAATGTAATGCTTAATACCATACTAAAAATTGATAAAGTCAAACTTGATTAAAATGAAAAGAATATCATTAATCTTAGTACTATTTTCCTGTAACCTTTTATTATCACAGAAAGTAGCGTTAGTTGGAGGGACTCTGATTGATGGATATGGAAATACACCTATTTATGATAGTGTTATTTTAATTAATGGTGAGACCATAACAGATATTGGAACAATTGGAAATATAAATATTCCAAGCGAATATGAAGTTGTAAGTACGGAAGGAATGTCAGTCATGCCTGGTTTGTGGGATATGCATGTACACTTGATGATTAATGGACACTCAGATTATGCATACTGGGATGAAACATATCCCAAATTATTTAAAGATGTAATTATGCCATCTTCAGCTCATCAATTACTAATGGCTGGAGTTACAAGTGCCAGAGATTTGGGAGGCCCCTTACAGGAAAGTTTAGAAGTAAGAGACATGATTAATTCAGGAAAGATTCCTGGTCCAACAATGTATATGAGTGGACCTTTTGTTCAAAAAAAACCATATCCAGGAACTGAACTATTTAGGTGGGGAGTAAATGGGGAGAAGGATGCAAGAAATAAAATTAAAATTTTAGTAAATGCAGGTGTTGACCTAATTAAATTAATTGATCAAGATCAAATGACATTTGAAGAACTATCAGCAATTGTAGATGAAGCTCATAAAAACAATTTAAAAGTTGTAGCACATGCACATCGTCCAGAAGAAATTAGACTTGGGTTAAAAGTTGGTGTTGATAATTTTGAACATACAGGATTATCCTCTTCGCCCAAATTTCCTGATGATGTAATTGAAATGATTAATGAGAGAACTGCTCAAATGAATCTAGGTCCGTTATTTTGGACTCCAACAATCGAGGGACTCTACAATTACACTGATGTGATTAATAACAATGAACACCTGGATAATGACTCATGGCACCTAGGTCTTCCAGATTCAATTATTTCAGATATTAAAAACTCAATAGCAAAACCAGGCGAACTTCCTTATTTTCAACTAACTCCAATAAGAAAACCAACTCTAAAAACAAAGTTTAATCAATTGAGAGATTCTGGTGTAGTAATGATGATTGGAACTGACAGCGGGATTCCTATGAAATTTCACTCTCAAAGCACATGGAATGAATTAGAAGTTTGGGTAAATGTTTTTGATGTTGAACCACTTGATGCAATTAAATCCGCAACTTATTGGCCATCTTTTTTTATGGGAGTTTCAGATACTGTTGGGACGATTTCAGTAGGAAAACAGGCAGATATTATTGCGGTAAAGGGAAACGTACTGAAACATATTTCAACTCTTCAAAATATTAATATTGTTATGAAAAAGGGAAAAATTTATAAAAACACTAAGTCTTAGTAATTTGAGATATTATTTTTTCAGAGTGGTCTCTTGAATTTTCAATAAACCATTTGTTTGTTTTAAGCCCCCCACAAATTACTCCGGCAAGAAATACTCCTTTTACATTTGTTTCCATTGTCCCCTCATTGTAAAATGGAGTTTTAAACTCATCCTTAAGAATTTCAACTCCAAGATTTTCCAAAATTTCATAATTAGGCTGATATCCTGTCATAGCTAAAACAAAGTCATTTTCTATCTCAATGCTTCCTTCTTTATTTTTTATAATTATTGACTTATCCTCAATCTTAGTAATTACAGACTCATAGTGTACATTAATCTCATTACTTTCAATCCTGTTAATTATATCTGGTCGTACCCAATATTTAATATTTTTTCCTATTTCCTTTTCTCTTATTATCATTGTTACACTTTTAGCACCTTTTCTAAAAGTGTCTAGTGCAACATCTACAGCTGAATTCCCCGCTCCTACAATAGCAATATCCATTTTATAATATGGATGTGATTCATTATAGTAATGAAGTACTTTATCTTTATCTTCACCTGGAATATCTAGCATATATGGAATATCATAAAAACCTGTACAAATAATAATCTTTTTTGAATTCAAGATTCCTTCATTTGTTTTAAGTTCAAAATATTTTCCTTTTTGAACAATTTTAGTTACCTCATTATAAAGACTTACTTTAAGTTTCCATGTGTCACAAACTCTCCGATAGTATTCAAGTGCTTCTATTCTAGTTGGTTTTACATTATGAGATATAAATGGAATATCTCCAATTTCAAGTTTGTCAGATGTAGAGAAGAAAGTAGTGTTTACTGGATAATTAAAAATTGAATTAACTAGCATTCCTTTATCTATAATTAGGTAGTCTAAATTACTTTTATCTGCTTCAATTCCACATGCAAGTCCAATAGGTCCAGCACCAATAATTATTAAATCTTTCATAGTATATTTCTAAACAAATTTATTTAATTTTGAAGCTTAATTTAAATTCTTACATTGAATAACCTAGTTATAATTGGGCATCCAGATAAAAAATCTTTTTGCCATAATGGAATTTTTAGTACAATTACAAAAATTCTGAGCCAACACCAAAATCAAAATACTAAAACTATTGACCTCTACGAAGATAAACTTCATGAGGGTAAAAAACAATTAATCGAGTCTTATAAGGAAAAAGTTCTTTGGGCTGAAAGAATATATTTTATTTCTCCTATTTGGTGGTTTAGATTAACTCCAAAAATGGAAACCTTTTTTGATGAGGTTTTTGCCCCAGGTTTTGCATATGAATTCGTAAAAATTACAAAAATTTATGCTTATCCTAAGTCATACTTTAGACACAAAAAGATTAGATGTTATTTAACTCATGGAGCACCTTCTATTCCAGTTAAAACTATTTATCTTAATTCTGTTAAATTAAGACTTGTCCTAGGTGTATTTACTTTTGTTTTTGGTTGGGGCGGAAATTGGAAAAACACAAAACAGTTTTGGTCGGTCCCATTTGTATCTGATAAAAGAAGACAAAAATATCTCAGAGTAGTTGAAAAAGATGTTTTAATAGATTGTAAAAAATAAATTAAAATGAAAAAGATTTTTGTATTGTTTGCTCTTATCATTTCAGCATGTGAATCTGAAAATTATAATATTGTCAATAGTGATAATTTTATAATAGTGGAGAAAGAAAATGCA
>CABZAD010000028.1 GCA_902523665.1 uncultured Bacteroidota bacterium
TTCCTGAATGTGTTGATTCAGTCTGGATACTATGACGGAGCAACAACTTTTTCTGCTGCCAAGTATACAATGCAACAAGTTGACCCTTCTGGAAAATTAAAAGATAGATTTATATTTAAAGGATATGAAAGTGGTCATATGATGTATTTAAGGCGAGAAGATTTACAAAAATCAAATCAAGATCTTAGAGATTTTATTTTTAAAACTATAACTAATAATACCCCAGCAAAATATTGATATGAAACTTAACCTCAAAATTTGGAGACAAAAGAATTCGGAGTCAAAAGGTGGCTTTGAAAATTATGTTATAGATGATATTACCCCAGATATGTCTTTTCTTGAAATGATGGATGTGCTTAATCAAAAGTTAATCTATGAAAATATTGATCCAATTTCATTTGACCATGATTGTAGAGAAGGAATTTGTGGTAGCTGCTCGCTATTTATAAATGGAAGAGCTCATGGTCCTGATAAGGGAATCACAACATGTCAACTTCATATGAGAAAATTTAAAGATGGTGATTCAATAGTTATTGAGCCTTTTAGAGCTAAATCTTTTCCTATCATTAAAGATTTAGTTGTTGATAGGTCAGCCTTTGATAGGATTCAACATTCAGGGGGTTATATAAGTATTAATACTTCTGGAAATACACAAGATGCAAATACTACCCCAATTAGAAAAGAGGATGCAGATAATGCTTTTGATGCTGCTACCTGTATTGGTTGTGGTGCATGTGTTGCAACATGTAAAAATGCATCTGCTATGCTTTATGTATCTGCAAAAGTTTCACAATTTTCTTATTTACCACAAGGAAAGGTTGAGGCAAAAGAGAGAGTATTAAATATGGTTAAACAAATGGATGATGAAGGTTTTGGAAACTGTACAAATACTGGTGCGTGTGAGGTAGAATGTCCAAAAGGAATTTCAATAAAAAATATAGCCAGGATGAATCGAGAGTTTTATAAAGCTAAAATCTAAATCATTTAGAGTCTAAAATCATTTTTATAAAAGTACTTTCGGTATTTCTACCAAACCATCTTCCAACAACAACCATATTTTCATCAGGAATTATAATTACTTTATTTCCTCCAAAACCACTTCCGTAAAAAATATTTGTTGGCACATTTTTCCAATCCGTGGTTTGATAATCTTCGCCCAACTCAGAATTAATCCACCACATATAACCGTACTCTGGATTTGTTTCTGATGGAGTAATAGATTTTTGTATCCATTCTTCAGAAATAATTCTTTTACCATCCCAAATTCCATTGTTTAAAAATAAGAGTCCAAATCTTCCATGATCTTCAGAGCTAATGAATATTCCCCCACCATTATGTCCTCCTCCAGATACAGATTGTGTTTTTACTCCATCAATGTTTACCCATGAATTTTCATAACCATACCATCTCCAGGTATCTGATGCATTAATTGGATCCATAATTGTATTTTTTAAAACCTTTGGTAAAGACTCTCTGAAAACCTGTAGAAGTGAATATGCGAGAACATTTACCCTTACATCATTATATTTATAATGTGTTCCAGGTTGTTTCTGTGGTTCAGATCTCCACTGATCAATGCTTTTACTAGTATCTGGCCTATCTTCCCAGTGGTTTATTCCAAATAAATTACCAAACCAATCTGAAGACTGATTTAAAAGATGATCCCATGTAATTAGACTATTTTTTTCTCCATCAAATGTTTTGTCCCAAACATAATTTGATACAAAATCTTTTTCTGATCTAATAAGTTTTTTATCAACTGCAATTCCAGTAATAGCAGAAAGATAACTTTTAGTAACACTAAAAGTCATATCAACTCTTTTAGTATCACCCCATGATGCTATTATATATCCATCCTTTATAATCAAACCATTTGACTCACCTCTTTTCTTTGTTGGTCCCTTTATACTATGATAAGGCTCTGTTGAGAATCCTTTCAATATTTCTACTCTTAAATCTTTATCACCTTTGTTTTGATTGTCAATAACAAACTCAATTGCTTTTTGAATTTTTGTTGAGTCATAATTAAATTCTGAAGGTGATTTTACATCCCAATTATTTTTACCTGGAAAATATAAATTTTGAGAGTTGGCAGTCAAAAAAAATGTAATTAATATAATTGTAAATTTTTTGTTCATTTTATTAGTTTATTGAATCATTAACTGATTGTTTTATGTTTAAATCAAAAGTTTCGTTTAAGTCCCAATTTGGTCTAACTTCAAGTTCAGATGGGAAATAGTATACGGGCTCGGGTTTTACTCTTTGCAAATAATTACCTGTATCCCAAATTTCATTTTGATTTATATCTTCAATTAGCCTAAAGGTATATTTCCCAGGCCTTATGTATTCGAAGTTATAAGCTGTATTTTGCTCTATATTATTATATTCCCTAATGATTTCTCCATTTGAATCTATTAGATGAAGGATAAATTTAGACTGATTATTTCTTATAACATCTAAAAAAATATTTCCATAATCTTCGAGTGATTGGCTAGATAGATTAAATTGAAGACTATCATTTGTTTCACCTTTTATGTCTTTGATAGCATTAGGCAAAATAAATATTCTGTAATTATCAGATGGTGAAACTTCAAACTTTATATCAATCTCATCGAAGTTATCATTAACAGAGCTTACAAACGGGACTAAAATTGAATCAATATCTCTTATAGTAATCAATGAATCCTCAATTTTTTTAATGGGGATATTACTAGAAAGTTTAAATGACTCTTTTAAATGAATAATATTGACGGTTTTTGCATTTATGCTTAAAGAATCAATTAGTGTGTCCCTTTTTCTGTCAAACTTAACAGTAGTTAGCTTTGTAGTATCTTTTTCTATTAAATTAAAGTTTAATGAGTCAAAACTATTCTTGGTCAGCCATAGATAAATCGTGTCTTTTTCTGTTTCTTTTGTAAAAGTATAATCAACACTATCTGGAAGATTTGAGTCAATAGCTAATCTGCTAAAATCAAGTTTTCCATAATACCCAAATCCAATTTTTTCACTATTTAAAAAATGTGGTTTATCCCATATTAACTCAGTCTCTTCTTTAAATAATTTAAAATCTATAATTGAATCTTTTGGAAGAGTAATAAGTGAATCAACAAAACCAATTTTATCATAAAATGGATCAAAGAAATAATTATTGTCTACATCTTTCATAGCTACTATAAGATATTTACCCTCTCTTAAATTTTTAAATGAATATGATGTTGAATCGAGAGAGTTAGAAATATAGGTAGGTTGTTTATTAAAAATTATGGAGTCAAAAAATATGGAATCAATTCTGTAAAGATAAATTGAGACATACTCATCGGTTTCAATGTCATATGCATCTGAAATGTTTCCTTTGACATATAGCGAATCAATTGTCTCCCCAGTTGAAAAAGTATAGCTGAAAAAAGTTAATGGATTATCTTCATTATTATCCTTTATACTGTTCCCAAAATTTACAGTGTATGTAGTATTTAAATCTAGTGAGTCAACGAACCTTAAAAATACCTTTTTAGTAACTCCAGTTAGTGGTTTTATTTCGTAAGAACTCTTCTCAAGAGGTGGAGATATTATTAGTTGATTTTGAACATTATCTAGTTTAACAAATTCATCAAAAGTTAATCTAATTTCTTCTGAGTCAAAATTTGTAGAATTGAGTTTAGGATTAGCATTAACAAGAACAGGGGGTAAGCTATCCAACGGACCTCCAGTTGGATTACCTCTTTTAGCACATCCACTTATTAAAGCTAATGATAAAATTGTAAATAAAAATTTTCTCATTACATTAATTCAATTACAAATTAACGTATTTAAAATTGTAAAAAGAACTATTTTTACAATATACTAATGGATAAAGACTCACTAAAAAAAATAATATCTCACTCAAAAGAATATGGATTTATATTTCCCTCAAGTGAGATATATGAAGGTCTAAATGCTATCTATGATTATGCACATAATGGGACTCTACTTAAGAACAATATACGAGAGTATTGGTGGAAATCAATGGTTCTGCTAAATGATAACATAGTAGGAATAGATTCTGCTATTTTCATGCATCCAAAAACATGGGTTGCGTCAGGTCATGTTGATGCTTTCAATGATCCTTTAATTGACAATAAAGATTCAAAGAAAAGATATAGAGCTGATGTATTAATTGAAGAACATATTGAAAAATTAAATTTAAAGATTCAAAAAGAGATCAATAAAGCAAAAAAAAGATTTAAAGAAAAATTTAATGAAAAACAGTTTACTGAAACTAGTCCACGAGTACATGAAATATTATCTTCTATTGAAGACATTAAGTCTAAAATGGTATCCGCATTTAAAAACGATAATTTAGTCTTAGTTAAAAATCTAATAGATGATCTTGAAATCAAATGCCCTATTTCAGGTACATGTAATTGGACAGAAGTTAGACAGTTTAATCTTATGTTCAAAACAAAACTTGGTGCATCTAAGGAATCAAGTATGGATCTTTATTTACGTCCTGAAACTGCACAAGGAATTTTTCTTAATTATCTAAATGTTCAAAAAACATCTAGAATGAAAATTCCATTTGGTATTGCTCAAACAGGTAAAGCTTTTAGAAATGAAATAGTCGCCCGTCAGTTTATTTTTAGAATGAGAGAATTTGAACAAATGGAAATGCAATTCTTTATTCAACCTGGTTCTCAAGGAGAATGGTTTGATATATGGAAGAAAAAGCGTCTTGATTGGCATCTAAATATTGGAATTGATGAGAGTTCATTTAGATATCATGATCATGATAAATTAGCACATTATGCTGATGCTGCATGCGATATTGAGTTTCTTTTCCCTTTTGGATTTAAGGAACTTGAGGGTATTCATTCTAGAACAGACTTTGACCTTAAAAGTCATGAGGAACTCTCAGGAAAAAAACTACAATATTTTGACCCAGTACTTGATAAAAATTACACTCCATATGTGGTTGAAACATCAATTGGGTTGGACAGAATGTTTCTAGCTATTCTAGCTTACTCATTTAAAATACAAACCTTAGATGACGGATCAACGAGAAATGTAATGAAAATTCCAAGACAGTTAGCACCAAATAAATTAGCATTTTTACCACTTCTCAAGAAAGATGGATTACCCGAATATACAAATAAGATGATGAAAGACTTTAAACATGAAATAAATATTATTTACGACGAAAAAGATGCAATTGGTAGAAGGTACAGAAGGCAAGATGCAATTGGCACTCCTTACTGCATAACAATAGATCATCAGACTTTAGAGGATGATTCATTTACCCTAAGGGATAGAGATTCAATGGGACAAAAAAGAATCAAAATTGATCAATTAAAAAAAATTGTAGAAGACGAGCTTACACTTAAAAGCTTATTGAAAAATCTAAACAATTGAATATTATTACCTATAATGTTAATGGTATAAGAGCGGCAATAAAAAAAGGATTTATTGACTGGCTTAGTAATGAATCTCCTGATGTTATATGTATTCAAGAAACAAAGGCAAATAAGGACCAAGTTGAATTTGAATTAATTGAGGAACTTGGATATAAAACATATTGGTTTTCAGCACAGAAAAAAGGATACAGTGGAGTTGCTATTTTTTCTAAACAAGCTCCAAACCATGTTGAATATGGAACTGGTATTGAGTATATGGATTTAGAAGGAAGAGTTTTAAGAATTGATTTTGATCAAGTCTCTGTTATGAGTTTATATCTTCCATCTGGGACAAATACTGATAGATTAGAATTTAAATTTCGATTTATGTATGACTTTAAAGAATATATCTATTCTTTAAATAAAGAAATAAAAAACTTGGTAATATGTGGAGATTATAACATATGCCATAATGCAATTGACATTCATGATCCAGTAAGAAATAAAAATGTATCTGGCTTTTTACCCGAGGAAAGAAAGTGGTTAGATCTTTTCATTGGGAATTATTTCATTGATTCATTTAGACATATTAATAAGTCTCCTCATCAATATAGCTGGTGGAGTTATAGAGCTAACGCCAGAGCTAATAACAAAGGCTGGAGAATAGATTATAACATTGTCTCAAATCCATTAGTCAATAAAATAAATAATTCTGAAATTTTAAGTAATGTTCATCACTCAGACCATTGCCCGGTTAGGTTATCTTTAGCTATTTAATTATCTACAATTCTTAATGCTTCATCAATATAAATGAAAGAATCTTCAGTTATCTCGATTGCACCGTTGTCCATGTACTTTTTTCCAGTTCTGGTAATTATTAATTTCTTTTCTGGGATGATAATTACATATTGACCCAGATGCCCTCTCATCATTGCAATATCCAAACCCTTGTAATTTGTTAACCAAGTCCCTATTCCGTATATATCTGAAACTTTAGCTTTAATAGAGTTTTCAATAAAAGAGGAATTTATTAATCTGGTTCCATTCCAATCTCCATTATTTAAATACAGTTTCCCAATTCTACTAATATCTTTTGCTGTAGATATAAAACAGCAAAAAGCTTTAACATTTCCTGACTCATAACTATCTAATTGCCACAATGCATCATTTTGCGCATTCATTTTTTGCCAAAAATTTTCTGAAAAATATTCAGCAATTTTTTTTTCAGTCGCTCTCTCAATTACAATTGATAAAAATTGTGTATTTCCACTTGAGTAATCAAATTTTTTACCTGGAGTTTTTTCAAATGGCTGATCCAGAATTAATTTATTCAAATCAGCAACAAAATAAGTTTTTGCAATAACACTAAAAGGGTTAAAAGTGGCTTCATTCCATTTTAAACCAGAACTCATTTGTGCTAAATCTATAATTCTAACATCTTTTGCAAATTTACCCTTTAGCTCTGGAATAAATTCAATTACTTTTTGGTCAAGACCTTTAATAAATCCATCTTCAATTGCTTTGCCAAGAATTAAAGATAGGATTGTTTTACTCATTGAAAATGAGTTGGTCATAGAACTGTCATCATAACCATCATAATATTTTTCAACAAGTAAACTATCATTTTCAATTATTAAAAAAGCAGATGTTTCCATCTCCGAGTTAAATTCTTCAAAACTTGGGTCTTCTTTATAGTTATTATAATTTGTGTGTAATATCCAATCTTTTGGATTAGATGTATTAATTATTTCATTATCGAAATATTTGTAATCGTCAATATAGACAGTTGTATATCCGTTTAGATAGACAACTCTAACTCCCTTAACAAAGTACTCTAGGTTAAGTACATATATTAGAGAAACAATTATGGCGATAGTAATTATAATATTCTTTGCTATTCTCATTTTTTATCAATTTGTGAGTCAACTATTTCTGAAAAAGATTGTTGGGGTTCTGGATCAGATTCCTCTTTCTTTTTTCTTTTAATAGATCCTTGAATCATTATAAGCATAGAGGCAATAATTATAACAAGAAGTACCTTTTCGTCAACTATATTACTTTTTTGAATTTCATAATCAGAAATACTTAAAAAAAGAAGAATAGTAATTAAACCTCTGGGAGAAAAGTAAAGTAATGGTTTTGAATCTTCATCATTTAACACAAGTGCTAAATAAAAATACCTAATACCATACATTATTAGTAAAACTGTGGCTCCAATTATATATGGCTCAAACTCAATAAAGCTTTCAATTGGAATAGAGAAACCAAAAAACAAAAAGAAAAAAGTTCTAACTAAAAAAGTAGACTCGGCAGTTAGAAGATGAAATTCATATAAATCAGATTTACCTACTTTATCTGTTTTAATATATTTTTTTAGACTCTTGGGTATTAAGTTTGTGAAATTTGATAAAAATATTCCAAATATAAATATTAGTACTAAGGATGGTAACTTGAGGAAATCTTTACCTATTTCATATGCCAATATTAAAAGAGCCAGGATTAAAAAGAATTTTACGTGGTGTTCAATTCTTTGGATTAATTGAAAAAGAAGATAAGTAATAGCAATAGATATAATTATGATTAAGAATATTTGACCGATTAGCGTTATAATGGGTTCTATACCTATAAGTGCTTCTCCTTTTTCAGCTTGTCTAATACAATAATAGAAAAACATAATTCCCAAAATATCCGAAAATGTAGATTCATAAACTACAAACTCCTTATTCTTTGTAATTAATCCAGTTGCTGATGGAATTGCAACAGCACTACTTATAATTGATAATGGAATTGCATATATTACGGACGTAGGGTATGGTAATCCTATCACTTGATTAAAAAAGACGCTAACAAGGAAAATATTAATAACTAGTATAATTAAAGCTGCTAAAAACCCTTTAATTATTATTTCGGTTTTTTCCTTTTTTATTTCTAATTCAATTGCAGCTTCAAGTACAATTAATATTAAACCAATTGTTCCTAAAACAGGTACTAAGTTTTCCAAAAAGGCAAAATTGTCATACCCATAAAGTGAAGTTATAAACCTAGCAATTATACCAGTAAGAACTAATAATATAACTGAAGGAAATTTTGTTCTTCTAGCAAAAATATCAAATAGATAAGAAAATATTATCAGTAAAGGAAGTACTATTAGAATTGAGCTAACATCCATATAAGCTAATTTAATGAAATAAATTTGTAAACAATTTATATGACAATAAATATGAAAAATGATTTTCTAATAATTATAATAATATTATCTTAGTTATTTAGAATCATTTTAAATAGTATGTAATGAGAAAACACCTTTTTTTATATATTTTTTTATTTTCATTTTCATTTGTTTCCTCTCAGAATAAATTTAAAAATGACTCAAATGCAATAATGAATATGTGTGGTTGTTTTGAGGTAAGCTTTAATTTTAGCGAGACTATTAAACTAAATAATAGAGAGGATTATACTCCCTCTGATGATTATCAAACTGCACCAGTTTATGAACTTGCTATCCCAATAAAAAAAAATAAAAATGAAATTTCAATTCAACACATACTTCAAGTTGGAGATGAAAACTTTAGATCAATTGTAAAACACTGGAGGCAGGATTGGATATACCAGAATAAAGATTTATACCTATTTGATAAAGATAATAATTGGACATATAAAAACTTATCCAGATCAGATGTAAAAGGTCAATGGACTCAGAAAGTATTTCAGGTTGATGATAGCCCTAGATATGAAGGGTCATCATCTTGGATTCATGTTGACGGTAAGAGTTTTTGGGAAAATGAAACTCCTGCTCCTCTACCTAGAAGAGAATTTTCAAAAAGAAAGGACTATAATGTCTTAATAAGAAATAACAGGCATGAAATAACAGATTATGGATGGTTTCATGGTCAAAATAACAAGAAAGTTGATAAAATAAATGATACTGAAATGGAGTCACTTGCATTCGAAGTTGGCTACAACTATTATAAAAGAGTTGAAGATGAAAAGTGTAAATATGCAAAAGATTGGTGGATAGAAAATGAGAAAAAATGGGCTATTGTCAGAAATATATGGGATGAAATTTATAGTCAAAATAAAGATTTATCTTTGAAAAGTAATTTAGATGGAAAAAGATTGTATGAGTATCTTCTATTCACAAATGATTATAATGATTATTCTGAGATAAAAGAGCTTATTATTTCTTTCGTTGATAAATAAAATTTAAATGAATACTTTAAAAATTGATAATGATATTTTAATTAATACATGTTCAAATTTTGAAAAAGACTCTAAGGATATATTCTTTACTACAGATATAAATTTTATTCAGTTTCATTTCTGTCTTGAAGGTAAAATTTCACTCAACTATAATAACGGTGCTTATACATTTAATCTTCAAGAGAATAATTCAATTATTTTATTTAACCCTTCAACTAATTTACCTATCGATGGTTCACTATGTGAAAATACCAAATATGTAAGTCTATTGATCACAATTAAAAAATTTCATAGTTTGTTTTCAGAATTAACAGATAATATCTCTTTTTTATCTCAAGAAAATTCCGGAAAAAAATATTATAAAGAAAATGTCATATCACCGCAAATAAGTACTATTCTCAATCAAATTTTAAATGAGAAGCTTAGTGAAAATGTAAAGAATCTATATTTAAAGGGAAAAATTTTTGAATTATTAGGACTATTCTTTAATGAATCAAATGAATTAAATATTGAACAATGCCCGTTTTTAGCAGATGAAAAAAATGTTGTAAAAATAAAAATGGCAAAGGAGATAATAATCAAGAGA
>CABZAD010000029.1 GCA_902523665.1 uncultured Bacteroidota bacterium
AATTTTTCAAAATTGACTTTAGGAACTGATAGTTGAGCATTTACACCCTCCTTTGCAACATAAATTCTGCCTAAAACGTCTAGATCAGACCATACAATAAATAAATAATCTCGAAAAAGTAATGGGTTTCCTAATTTAAAATACTTATAGAACGAGAGTGTAATTCTCTCTTGAGAATTTAGATCAATTATCTTGGCGCGCTCTTCAGCACTAAGTTTATTGTACAGTTGCATGCTATACTAATATAGAATGCAAAATTACAACTTTTTACTAAGCTTACGTTTATTTAGTTTTTAGTCTTCAAGCCCTGTTTGTTTTGAACCAACTATGAGGAATTCTTTTAAACGTCCATTAATATATCTAAATCCATTTTCCCCAAAGAAACCAGGGACTTCAAGCATAATCCTAATATCTTTTTCCCACTCCTCAATATATACAGTTGTATTTAGTTCAATAGCATATGCTGTATTATATTGTAAAGGATAATCACCAGTGAATGGAACTCCTCCTTGTGAATCCCACATACCAATAGTAGTTCCTGCAGAATGTCCATATGTGCCAAGCGGATGAGTGTAAATAGAAGGTCTTAACCCTTCAGCTTTTCCTTGTTCAAGAGATCTTTTTAAAATCTCATTCCCTGTCAAACCTTGCTTAAAATTATTTGTAAAAATATCTTGTATTCTAGTGCCTTCTTTAAACGCTTTTATCAAAAAGTCTGGAGCATTCGTTTCACCAGGTTTTAGTACATAGGCTAATTCTTGGGTATCTGTATTTAATGTCAAATATGATATTCCAAAATCACAATGAAGAAGATCACCAGGTAATATTATATCAAATTTTGATTTATTATCAAATGCATACAATTCGCTATTATCCTTTCTTTGAACATCAACGGTGGGGTGAAACCAGGTGTCTAAGCCAAGAGATAAAACTTTTTCACGCATCCACCATACAACATCATCAGTGCTTGTGACTCCAGGAGTAATGACTTTAGTAGAAAAAGCCTCTCTAATTATAGAGCTACTAATTTCAACTAATTGAGAAAATACTTTCATCTCAAGATCTGTTCTGGTTTCAATCCAGGCAATTGAAAGGTCCTCTGCTGAAGTAATTTTTTTTCTAAATTTGGGGGGTAAAACATTGTAGAGCTGATCGTAATGATATTTACTGAGCCCATCCGCTAATGACTCATAGCTTGAAATATTCAGTCCTATTTTTTCTGGATTTTTACTGACTATATAGTTTTTCAAAGCTTCCCACTGATTAGGCTGTTTATCCTTATCCCATATCGATGGTATATTGTCACCGAATGCATATCGAGCAATAGCTACAGATTCAAATTTTTTGGTTTTTTTATCTAAAGAAAATACAAGAATAGTTGTTCTCCTTGCATTTAACCATGTAGGAGGTAACATGGTCTTTATTATTGGATCTTCATTGTATTCTCTTGCAATCAAAACCCACATATCAATATCAGTTTTTTCCATTAACTGGGGTAATAATTTATTAAGTCTTTCTTTTTGAAGTTTGTTTATAAACGCAGCTCTTTCCTTTAATGGAAGTATATCTTGTGCATTGATGTTTGTAATGAATAAGGCTGTAAATAATATTAATATTTTTCTCATAGTTTGGTAAAATATAAATATAAAAAATATTACTTTAGTGATAAATGATTCAATATGTCAGATCTTAAAGATTCTAAACTTAAAGCACTAAAATTAACATTAGACAAATTAGATAAAACATACGGTAAAGGATCAGTTATGAAGCTCGGTGATCAAACTGTAGAAAAAGTTGAATCAATATCCTCAGGCTCCATTGGTTTGGATATAGCTTTAGGTGTAGGGGGCTATCCAAAAGGAAGGGTAATTGAAATATATGGACCTGAATCCTCTGGTAAAACAACACTTACATTGCATGCAATTGCAGAATGTCAAAAGGCAGGGGGCATTGCAGCTTTTATTGATGCGGAACATGCATTCGATAGATTTTATGCAGAAAAGCTTGGGGTAGATTTAGGCGAGTTAGTAATCTCACAACCTGATAACGGTGAACAAGCTCTTGAAATTGCAGACAATCTAATCAGGTCAGGAGCAGTAGATGCTTTGGTAATTGATTCTGTGGCTGCTCTTACACCCAAAAGTGAAATTGAGGGTGAAATGGGAGATTCAAAAATGGGATTACATGCAAGACTTATGTCTCAAGCATTAAGAAAACTTACAGCTTCAATTAGTAAGACTAATTGTACAGTGTTTTTCATAAATCAACTCAGAGAAAAAATTGGAGTAATGTTTGGAAATCCTGAAACTACTACTGGTGGAAATGCTCTTAAGTTTTATGCCTCTGTTAGAATTGATATTAGAAGATCGACACAGCTAAAAAATACAGAAGGGGGAGTATTAGGGAATAAAACAAGAGTAAAAATAGTGAAGAATAAAGTTGCCCCTCCTTTCAAGACTGCTGAATTCGACATAATGTATGGAGAAGGTATCTCAAAAATTGGGGAAATACTTGATATTGGTGTTGAAAGAGATATTATTGAGAAAAGTGGTTCATGGTTTAGCTATGGTGGTAGTAAACTTGGCCAAGGTAGAGACTCTGTAAAATCTATTTTAAAAGATAATCCTGAACTAATGGAAGAGCTCGAACAAAAAATTCTTGAGGTGCTTAATTCTGATTAAGTATTTTTTTCCAATTATTTACAGCTTTTACCGCAGACTGTTTTGGGTCGTTCTCTAACTCTCCTTTAATTATATTAAAGGCCTTTTTTGTAAGCGATGGGATATCATTTTCCGATAAATTATCCACATTAATTTTATCTAACACTTTAACTCTCAACTTACCAATTGAACCAAATTTTGGATACCACGGGTGCTTTAATTTTAAATCATAAAAAATGATTGGAATTATTGGAAGTTGATTATCAATTGCAATCTTAAAAGCACCTCGTTTAAATTCTTGTAACAAAACAGTATCATCCCAATAATGAGCTTCAGGAAAAATACAGACATTATAACCTTTTTCTAGCATTTTATTAGCTCTACCATAGACTGCAAATCTGCTGACAGGGTCTGACCTATCAACCATAATTACTGCTTTTTTATATAAATAACCAAATAATGGCAAGCTATATAATTCCTTTTTTCCAACAAATCTAAAAGGCTTCTTATTTAGTATCAGCATTAGAAATGGATCCATATGACTTGAATGATTTGCTATCATTAGGCAATTTTTTTTAGAAATCAATTTTTCTTTATTTTCTACTTTAACATAATACCCACTTCCGTGTAATATTATTCTTGCCCAAATATTTCTTGCTACCCAATAAAGCATCTCATATCCCTTTGGAAATAATAGAATTATAACTAGAAAGGGAAAGTAAACAACAATCTGAATACCAGCAAGAAAGTAAAACCAGATTTGGAGCCAAATCTTAAGTAATAGCTTTTTTATCATGCCTTAATAATTGACATTATTTACCAAAGGTAATAGGTATTTTGTTTCGAGGTCAAAAAAAAATATCTTTGTTTGGTAAATAACTCTCATGGCCAAAATATTAACTGGCATTCAATCCACAGGAACACCTCACCTTGGTAACATACTTGGAGCAATTATTCCTGCTGTAGAAATGGCAAATTCAACTAATGATGAATCTTATCTTTTTATTGCCAATATGCATTCTCTTACTCAAATTAAAAATGAAAAAATTCTAAAGGAGAACACAATTTCAACTGCAGCAACTTGGTTAGCATTTGGGTTAAATCCAGAAAAAACATGTTTTTTTAGACAAAGTGATGTACCAGAAGTAACAGAGTTAGCTTGGTATTTAAGTTGTTTTTTTCCGTATCAGAGATTAAAATTGGCTCACTCATTTAAAGACAAATCTGATAACTTAAAAGATGTGAATTCAGGATTATTTTCTTATCCAATGTTAATGTCTGCAGATATTCTTCTTTATGACGCTGACATTGTCCCTGTTGGAAAAGATCAACTTCAACATCTTGAAATGACTAGAGATGTAGCCTCAAGATTTAATAATTTGATGGGTGAAACGTTTATTTTACCTGAAGCTAAAATTCATGATAATACAAAGTACATAACTGGAACAGATGGTGAAAAAATGAGTAAATCAAAGAATAATATTATAGATATTTTTGTAGATGACAAGACACTAAGAAAACAAATTATGAAAATTGAGACACGCAGCTTTTCGGTTGAAGATCCCAAAAATCCTGAAGACTGCAATGTGTTTAGATTGTATGAAGTTGTCGCTTCTACAAATGAAGTTGAACTACTAAGTAAACAATATTTAAAAGGAGGGATTGGCTATGGTGAAGCTAAAGAACTGTTGTTTGATAAAATTTTAAATCGTTTTTCAGAAAACAGAGAAAAATATTTTATGTTATTAAAGGACAGATTTAAGGTTGAAGAGCTATTATCTAGAGGATCCAAGAAGGCAAGAGTTCAAGCCCAAAAAGTTCTTAAAAGAGTTAGGAGTCGTGTTGGTTTTTAGCTGTTTTTTTTTAAATTTACTTAATGAGTATTTTTAAAGATATATCTCACCTTTTACATTCTAATGATTGTGTAATTTTGCCTAATTTTGGGGCTTTTGTCCTTAAAAGTAAGGCAGCTTACTTAGAAAAGGATGAGTTTTTTCCACCCAGTAAATATGTGTCATTCAACTCAATGCTAAAAGATAATGACGGTCTTTTAGCAAAATTCATAAGTGAAGAAAGAAAAATATCCTATAAAAAATCTCTAAAACTCATATCAGATGAAGTTAAAGTATTAAATGAAAAGTTATCTGAAGAATTAATTTTTGATACAGAGTATTTTGGTATTTTTGAATTAAAAGAAAAAGATACTTTAATATTCAATCCTGATTTTTCAATAAATTTTGACAATTCAGTTTTTGGTTTAAATTCTTTTGTTAGGGAACCTATAATTAGAATAAACTCCAAAGAAACCTCAGAGAAAACTCAATTTGACATAAATAATTTATTGAGATATGCCGCAGTTTTTTTGTCTGTACTTGGATTATCTTACTTTGGGTATATTAATTATAATGATTTTCTAAATAATGAAAAATTAAAAAATATTGCAATAGCTCAGGAGAAAATTATTGAGAATGTGCAAACTGCAACATTCAATTTGGGAGATCTCCCTCCCATCAACATTAATGTTACATCTCCGTTAGTTAAAGATAACTCAACCTATTACAGTGTAATTGCAGGCGCTTTTAGATCTAGAAGAAACGCAGAGAAACATCTAAATAATTTGATAACTATTGGCTATCAAGCCTCCTTTACTTCTATAAATCCTAAAGGCCTTTTCAGGGTGGCATATGCAAGACTAAAAACAAGAAAAGAGGCTGCAGAATTAATTTCAAAAATTAAAACTAGTGGACAAGACGCCTGGTTATTAATTGAAAACTAATTATCCAACCAAATGGCTGGATTTTCTGGTTTTAATTCATTGAAAATATTGAATTTTAAAATAGTTTTACCATTAGACTCATTTGTAAATACAATTCCTATTTCATCATTTGCATTTATTTTATCCCCTTTTTTTACAAAAATTGTTGATAAATTTTGATAATTGGAAATATACTTCCCGTGCCTTACTAAAACTCCTGGATTACTTCCAGAGAAACCATAGACAGATAAAACTTCACCATCAAAAACGGAGTAGGCTATTGAGTTTGGTGAAGTTGCAATTGAAATTCCATTACTATTAATAGTTGTAGTTCTAACAACAGGGTGGAGTTGGGTACCAAATCTTCTCACAATTACTCCTTCTTTAACTGGCCACGGTAATCTTCCTCGATTTGCTTGAAAGTTTGATGAAACTATTCTACCTTCAGGAGTAAGTGCAAAATTAGTTGAATTTTTGTTTTTATTTGACGCAGCAATTGCTAATCTAATTAGTTTTTCAATTTCATTGTCTATTAATTTTGTTTGTTTTTCTTTTTCATTTATTTGAGCAGCATAATTTTTTTGATTCTTTATTAAAGTATCAAATAAATCATCTTGTTGCTTTTTTTCCTTTGATAATGATTCTTTTATATCCTGATTTTCTTCAATAATCTTTTGCTTTTGATTCTTTCTAATAACCAAACTATCAACTGTATCTTCTATTTCACTTTGAACTTGTGCAATTCTGTCAGCTTGCTTTTTTCTATACTTTGAATACTGTTTAAAGTACTGAAATCGTTTAAACGCCTGGTTTACATTTTCAGAGGCAAATAAAAACATTAACTTCATTTGAGTAGATCTTTTTTTATAAGAATTATATATTATATGTTCATACTCACTCTTAAGATTTATAAGATCTATCCCTAAATCAGTTATTTTTTCATTTTGATTGTTTATAATACTAGTCAAATTGTTAAGCTGTGAATTGTTAATATTAATCAGCTTATCACGTACAGATATTTTAAGCTGAAGATCCTCAAGATCATTAGCCAAATTTTTAGATCTTTTTTTGGAATCAGCAATTAGTACATTGATTTGACTAATTTCTTTTTTTAAAATAAATTTTTGAGCTTCCAATTTTTTTTGTCTTGCCTGATAGTCTTGGGCATTCAGTTGAATAGCTGAAAGGAAAAGGAAATAAATTATTGACTTACTTAATAATCTCATCTAGGTTTAAGCGTTTATAGTCTGATGGTATTTCCATTGGAAAATTAAGGTTTTCTGGAAAATCAAATTGAGAATACTCTAAATTTATCTTTGTAATTTGATTACCTTTTATATATGAGATTAATACCTCACTCGGAACTATTTTTCCATCAATATTTTTATAGTTTCTGTAATTAAATGTTACCAAAGAAGAAAGCAATGGAATAAAGATTCGTTGCTGTTCAAGCTGAAAGGTTTTTGGATTTATAAAAAGTGTTGTTTGAATCCCTTTTGATGATTGAAGTACATAATAATTTGAATTTTGAATCCTATCCCATTTACTTTTATTTATATCTATAACTGGGCTTCCAAAAAGAATATTTTGTAGCAAATTTACTGGACTTTTTATATTCAACAATTTTAAAACTTGAGATAGTTCCTCATCAATATAATTTTTTTGAAATTTTTCATAAAAAATAAATCTTTCATTAGTCATAAATATTTTAGCAATTGGTACTATCATTGATGCGCTCATCCAAAGGACTTTATCCTCTATAGCTCTAAAACTTAAAATAATATTTTGGGTTAATCTACCGTTATCAAATTCAACCTTAACTCTATTCCTAAGATTCTCATAAGTGAAAACTGTCTTTCGTGAATTTTTAATAATTTCCGAAATTTCAATTCCTGCTATTGGTAAGTCACTTACAATATTTTTTTTTGTTGAGCACCCTTGAAATATAATTAATAACAGGACGCAGTATAAAAAAGCATAAACTTTATTAACTGTCTTCATTGTTATTTATTTGTGAATAGTCCCCTAAGAAAATTTCTTTGTTTGATCCATCATAAACCGAATATGCACCAAGAATCGAGTTTTTGATATCTGCATTCGAAACTTTTACACTTTTATAGATTAGTGTTGACTCAATATTTGAATTAGATATATCTGTATTATCTCCTATTGAAACAAAAGGACCAATCTCCGAATCTTTTATTTTAACATTTTTTCCAATGAAAACAGGTTGGGTAATTTTAACATTAGCCGACTCTGTGAAACTATTATTTTCTTCAGGAATAATTTGAGAGTTCATAATTTTTTTTGCCGACTCGATCAATAATTTAGGGGTACCACAATCCATCCAAGTTTCTATCTCTTGAGATTTAAATACTTTTTTCTTTTCAATCATTCTCTCAATACCATAGTTAAGCAAATACTCTTTCCCTGGACTCAACTTTTGATTTAAATGAATTTTTAACTCATTTTTAATAATTGATATATCCTTAAAATAATATATCCCTACAACTGCAAGGTCTGAAATATAATCTTGAGGTTTTTCTATTAAATCTGTAATATTTTGTTCCTCGTCTAGTTTAACAACTCCGTAACTTGAGGGATTCTTAACTTTTTTTACCCAGATTATTCCATCTGCATTTGAGTCAATTGAGATTTGACCCTGAATCATTGTATCTGCATATGCAATTATAGAAGGTCCTTGTAATGAATCCTTAGCGCACATTATAGCATGGCCCGTACCTAGTTGATCTAGCTGTCTATAGACCTTTGTTTTGGCATTGTACTTCTTCGCAATTAAAGTTAAAGAAGTGACAACATCTGAGTTAAAATATGCTTCATCCCCCAATATATATATGATTTCATTAATTTGAGTCGTTAGCTTTGAAGTAATTTGATCTATGAGATGTTCTACTATTGGCTTATCATTGATTTGTAATAACGGTTTTGGACAAGTTAACGTAAAAGGTCTAAGCCTTGTTCCTTTCCCTGCCATTGGAATAAATATCTTCATTTAGATTATTTAAATCAAAAATACAAAAAGTGTACAATGTAAAATTATTGTCAAGAGTTTAAAGCCTCTGCACCTCCAACAATTTCTAATATTTCATTGGTTATTGCAGTTTGTCTGGCCTTATTATATGTGAGTTTCAATTGGTCCCTAAGCTCTGATGCATTATCAGTTGCTTTGTGCATAGCTGTCATTCTTGCTCCGTGTTCACCAGCAATAGAATCAGATATAGACTTGAATAATTGAATGGATAAGGTCTTTGGAATCAATTCCTCTAGAATCTTTTTCCTATTTGGTTCAAAAATATAGTCTCCTGAGGTTGATACATTATCATCATTATTTTTAGAAATTGGTAAAAACTGCTCTTTAGTAATAATCTGAGTAGCTGCATTTTTAAAATGATTATACACTAATATCACCTCATCATATTTTTCGTCGGTAAAAAGCTGCATAATTTTGTTAGCTATTGATTTTACGTTTAAATAAGAAAACTCATCAAACAAATCATTATGAGAGCTGATCACATTGAATTTCTTTTTAAGTATATCATCACCTTTCTTACCTATAGTCATAAGTTCAGGTTTGTTACTCCCGTATTCAGAGCTAATATTATACACTTCCTTTATTATATTAGAATTAAATCCACCACAAAGACCCTTATTAGATGTGATAGCTATTATTAGTGGTTTTTTTATCGCTCTTGCAACAAATAATGGATTAGAATCAACTGAATCAATAGAGGCCGAAATATTTTTGACTAATTCTGAAAGTTTATTTGAATAAGGAAGTGTAGCAGTAATAGAATCTTGAGCTTTTTTCAATTTTGCAGCCGAAACCATCTTCATGGCATTGGTAATCTGCATAGTTGAAGAAACTGAGCTAATTCTATTCCTTATCTCTTTTAATCCTGACATATATTAAAATGACTTAGCAACTTTTTCAGCTACATTTTTAATTTCATCTGTTTCTTTATTAGAAATTTTTCCTAATTTTAATTCTGCTAAAAGTTTCTTATTATTCTTTCTAAGCTCTTGAAGAAAAGCTTCTTCAAATGCCTTAACTTTTTCAACTGGAACTTCTTTAAGTAAATTTTGAGATCCAGCATAGATAATAGCAACTTGATCCTCAACTTGAAATGGATCATTTTGATTCTGTTTTAGAATTTCAACATTCCTTCTACCCTTTTCTATTACATTAAGTGTTGCAGCATCTAAATCTGAACCAAATTTTGAAAAGGCCTCAAGCTCTCTATATTGAGCTTGGTCAAGCTTTAAAGTGCCCGCGACTTTTTTCATTGATTTAATTTGTGCTGATCCTCCAACTCTTGAAACAGATATACCAACGTTAATAGCTGGTCTAACTCCAGAATTAAATAAATCTGATTCTAGGAAAATTTGACCGTCTGTAATAGATATAACATTAGTGGGTATATATGCCGAGACATCTCCTGCTTGAGTTTCAATAATTGGAAGAGCTGTTAATGATCCTCCTCCTTTTACTTTTGATTTTAAAGAAACTGGTAGATCATTCATTCCGCTTGCAACTTTATCGTCATTTACAACCTTTGCTGATCTTTCTAATAGTCTTGAGTGAAGATAAAAAACATCTCCTGGGTATGCTTCCCTGCCTGGAG
>CABZAD010000030.1 GCA_902523665.1 uncultured Bacteroidota bacterium
CCAAAATCTTTTGATTGATAATTGGCGGTACACGAAACAAATAAAAAAAATACAACTAAGGCTTTTTTCATACCCATTCAACTTTAATGTCAAGTCCCTCTCTTAGTTTAGCAGTCTCAACATGCTCATAACTTCCCATAAAAAAGAATCCAAGTGATTTCTGATTATTGGTAAAGGCTGAGTGTTTTGCATATTCATCTTTAAAGGATGAAGTACTCCAATACGAGCCAATATTATTTACATAACATGATAACCACATATTTTGAACTGCCATCGAAACAGCAGCTACCTCTTCCCACTCAGGAACTCTTTCATTCTCATCTCTTGTCATACAGACAGAAATAATAGTGTCTGATGATTTAACTTTTTCTACAAATTTATTAATCTTAACCACTGAATATTTCTGTTTATCTATCTTATGAATAATTTCACACAAAACATCTTTAGATTTTCCTTTATATACCTTAAAAAACCATGGTTGAGTCATCCTATGTGTAGGAGCGTGTATAGCATTTTCTAGTATTTCATTTATAATGTTTTCTGGTATTTCTTTGTCTGAAAACTGCGTAGGATAAATTGTTTTTCTATTTCTAATTATTTTGTTGAGGGTTTCTCTATTCATGGTAAAAGTTTAGATTTATTTCATTTTTCTTAACTCAGATAATAATAGATTTGCTTTCTGGTTATATGTCAAGGGTGAGTTTGGCTCATAAATCCTGTAATATAAAGACCAGTACTCTTTAACTTCATCTGATTTTAACTCTAATTTATCAAGATACTCTTGAAATTCTCTTCTTATCATTTAATTCTTTTTCTTCTTTTTAAGGTCCTTTGTCTTACTCTTATTTAGTCTATGCAAAACATTTTTCCTCCTTTTGAAATCCTTTTCAGTTACGATAGTTTTAATAATTAAACTGCAATCACATTTTGATATAAGAGATGTAGAATTAGTATATTCTGGAATCTCTACATATTTTACTCTACTTGACAAAATATAGGGTAAACTTGAATATAGAATACCATCTACTTGAAAACCTCCTCTTCGCCTATTAAATCCTCGAATTTTATGTAATACATCACTAAAAGGAAGAATCTCCTCACTTGGAAGGAGCCATGAAATTCTTGACTTAAACTCTTCGTCAGTAACAAAATCTTCTTGTGAAAAAGCTAATTGACAAACAAATAAGAATAAAAATAAAAAGTATTTGATTTTCACATAACTAATATAAACATTTATGGAGCATAATAATATTGTAGTTATATTAGAGCATTATACAGAACGTACAAAAATCATAAAAAATAGAATAATTAAATCGAAAAAAAACTATTAAAGTATGCCTTTATTGATTGTTATTTCTGGAATTATACTACTTTTTATACTGATAGCAAGATTCAAGCTTAACGCGTTTATTTCTTTTATTAGTGTTTGCATTTTTGTTGGATTGTTTCAAGGAATGGAATTGCTAAAAATAGTTGAATCTATTCAGAAAGGTATTGGAGACACACTTGGATTTTTAGTGCTAATACTTGGTTTTGGTGCAATGTTAGGAAAACTTGTTGCAGATAGTGGAGCAGCTCAAAAAATTACTTCTCAACTTATATCAAGTTTTGGTATTAAAAATATACAGTGGGCAGTTGTAGTAGCTGGTTTTATTGTTGGTGTTCCAATGTTTTACTCAGTAGGTTTTGTTATTTTAATTCCATTGGTTTTTACTGTAGCTGCCTCTTCAGGACTACCTCTGATTTATGTTGGTTTACCTATGTTAGCCTCTTTATCTGTTACTCATGGTTTTTTGCCTCCCCACCCAGCTCCAACTGCAATATCTACAATGTTTAATGCTGATATTGGGAGGACACTATTATACGGAATTATAATTTCAATACCAGCGATAATAATTGCTGGTCCCCTATTTACAAGGATAATTAAAAAAATAAATGCAACTCCTTTAAAAGAATTTTATAATCCTGTAATATTAAAAGATAATGAAATGCCAAGTATGGGGATTAGCGTATTTACAGCTTTATTACCCGTAATTTTAATAATATTTTCTTCACTATTTACTATCGTCTTTAAAGAAGAAACATTAATTAAGGAAATTGTTTTATTTGTTGGTAACCCAGTTATTGCAATGCTTATTTCCGTTTTAGTGGCAATATATACACTAGGAGTATCTAGAGGGAAAAAGATGAAAGAAATAATGAACTCTGTTTCTATTTCTGTATCAAGTATAACAATGGTACTTTTAATTATATCAGGTGCAGGAGCATTAAAACAGATTTTAATCGATAGTGGAGTTAGTAATTATATAGGATCTTTACTTGAAGGATCTCTAGTATCACCGTTAATATTGGCATGGTTGATAGCAACAGTAATTAGAGTTTGTGTTGGCTCAGCTACAGTGGCAGGTTTAACTGCTGCAGGAATTGTTCTACCATTGATTTCCAATTCTGACGTTAGTCCAGAATTGATGGTTTTAGCAATCGGCTCAGGTAGCTTAATGCTTTCTCATGTTAATGATGCAGGTTTTTGGCTATTCAAAGAATACTTTAGTTTAACTGTTAGAGAAACTCTTTCTACGTGGACAGTTATGGAAACAATAGTTGGAATTACTGGTCTAATCGGAGTATTAATCTTAAATATATTTATATAAAATGAAAAACACATCACAAATAATTGAAGAATTAGGTCTTGAATTACCACCAACACCCGAACCTGCAGGTGTATATAAACCAATACTAGTTTTAGGCAAGTCTCTATATGTCTCAGGTCAAGGGCCTGTCAATTTAGATGGCTCATTGATGTTGGGGAGAGTTGGAGATGATATTAATGAAGATCAGGGAAAATTAGCAGCAAAACAAGTTGGATTAACTATGCTGTCTACTATCCAAACACATTACGGTAGCCTTGATAATATTGAAAGAGTTGTTAAAGTCTTAGGAATGGTAAATTGCTCTCCTGATTTTAAAAAACATCCATATGTAATTAATGGATTTAGTGAATTAATGGTTAATGTCTTTGGGAGTGAAAACGGCATTGGTGTTAGAAGTGCAGTAGGTATGATGTTGCCAGGTGGAATCTCTGTCGAAATTGAAGCAATGTTTAAATTAAAATAATTACAAATGAATAAAGATTGGTATAGAATAAATAACGTTGAGAATATCTTATCCCCTTCACTTGTAGTTTTTCCTGAAAGAATTGAAGCAAACATTAAGCTGATGATACAAATTGCTGGAAGAATCGATATACTTAGGCCACATATAAAAACCCATAAAATAGCAGAGATAATAAATATGCAATTAGATCATGGTATCACAAAATTTAAATGTGCTACTTTATCTGAGGCAGAACTACTTGCAAAATGTAGTGCTAAAGATATCCTCTTAGCAATGCAAATGACAGGTATTGGGGTTTATAAATTTATTGAATTAGTCAGTAAATATCCTAAAACAAAATTTTCAACGATAGTAGATAATAAGAGATCAATTGCAAAGTTTAATGAGGCATCAAAAAAAGGTAGTTTAAAAGCTAGTTTATGGTTAGATATAAATAATGGGAACAATAGAACTGGTATATCTCCAACTAACGAGGCTGCATTATTATATAGAGATATTCATCAATCCTCTAATTTAATTGTTGAAGGTCTTCACGTTTATGATGGGCATATTCGCGATTCAGATATCAATATAAGAAAAGAAAAATGTGATTTACAATTTGATAAGGTTATTGAATTAAAGGAAGAAATCGAATCTTTAGGGATAGAGGTCAAAAAGATCGTTGCCGGTGGAACTCCTACATTCCCTATACATTCTAAAAGAGATAATATTGAAGTTAGTCCTGGAACAACCTTACTGTGGGATGAAAGATATAGTGAATTATTTAAAGATTTAAACTTTTTGCACGCCGGAGTTTTAGTTGGGTCAATTATAAGTAAACCTAGTGAGGATATAATTTGTTTAAATTTTGGACACAAATCTGTTGCTTCAGAAATGGAATTTCCAAGACTGAAACTTCTTAATATGAAAAATTTTAAACAATTAAGTCATAGTGAGGAACATCTTGTTTGTAAATGTGATAAAGGTAATAATTTAAATGTAGGTGATATTTGTTATGCTATTCCAATGCATATTTGTCCCACAGTTCCAAAGTATAAAAAAGTATTAACTGTTATTGATAATCAAGTAACAGGAGATTGGTTGGTTGCTGCTAGAGATTATAATAATTAAATATAATAACTATGTTTATTCTTGACGCTCACCTTGACCTTGCAATGAATGCAGTAGAATGGGATAGGGATTTAACTAAAAGTGTTCAACATATCAGAAAGAGTGAATTTGGAATGAATGACAAGCCAGATAGACAGAATAATACGGTATCTCTAGATGCAATGCGAAAAGGAAATATTGGAATTTGTGTTGCAACTCAAATTGCAAGAGTTAGTGTCAATAAAGAACTACCTGGGTGGAATTCACAAGAAGAAGCCTGGGCTCATACTCAATATCAGCTAGCATGGTATAAA
Source organism: uncultured Bacteroidota bacterium (assembly GCA_902523665.1). Lineage (GTDB taxonomy): Bacteria > Bacteroidota > Bacteroidia > Flavobacteriales > Flavobacteriaceae > Marisimplicoccus. Next base: position 4,518 of record CABZAD010000030.1, read on the forward strand.
TCAATGGAGGAAATTGGGGAAATGGTCCAAATCAAAGATATTGAGCAACTTAATAAACATCTAGACCTTTGGAATAATCAAAAAAAGTCTAAAAAACCAATAGGATATATTTTAAGCCTAGAAGGAGCAGATTCAATTGTCAATATGGATTATTTAGAGAAATCATATGAATCTGGATTAAGAGCTATAGGTCCTGCTCATTATGGACCTGGTGTTTATGCACATGGAACTGACTCAGTTGGAGGAATTAAACCTAAAGGAAAAGAGTTGCTAAAAAAAATTGAAGAATTAAATCTAATACTTGACACAACGCATTTGTCTGAAATTAGCTTCTGGGAAACACTGGAAATTTATAATGGGCCATTATGGGCAAGTCATAATAACTGTAGAAAATTTGTTGATCACAATAGGCAATATTCTGATGAACAAATTATTGAACTAATTTCTAGAAATGCAGTTATCGGTGTACCTCTAGATGCATGGATGATGGTGCCAAATTGGATTAGAGGTAAATCCACTCCAGAAAAAATGGATGTTACTTTAGATCAAATGATAGATAATATTGATCATATTTGTCAATTATCAGGAAATGCTTCTCATGTTGGAATTGGTTCTGACTTAGATGGTGCATTTGGTAAAGAACAGACACCACATGATCTAGATACAATAGCAGATCTTCAGAAAGTACCCATAATGCTCTCTAAAAAGGGATATTCAGATCAAGACATAGAGAAGATTATGAGTCTAAACTTTGTTGAATTTCTTAAAGGAGTATGGGAATAGAAGAATAGACCTAGTCCTCTATTTCTTTCCATATTATCAGGTCATCTCTCATCTGATCAAATCTATTATTTAAAGAGTCCAAAACTTTCTCACCATCTTCATAACCTATATCATTATATAATTCTGTAAAATATTTAACATAATCATAGAGCCCTCTCCATGTCAAGTCAGAATATTTTGACTGGAAGTTTTTATTTTCCCAAGGATTTCCGTTGAAATTAAGTTTAGCACTCCCTCTGTAGACATCAACCATTGGCTGAACCATACTTATGTAAGCAGAGTCAATTTCTATCCAATTACTTAATTGTTCATCTGAAGGTTCATTGAAGATTGATAAGTTTCCATGATTATCAGAATTATCACAGGAAGTAGATAAGATTACAAGTAATAAAAGTTTTCTCACAAATATCTAGTATTTAAGTCATGTTATAATTTCACTGTATGTAAACTTCTTTCTATACATTAGAATAACTATTCTATTAATCTTAGCTGCAATTTATATCATAAACACAACTATTGTTTATATTACAATTTTATGAATAAACTTTAATTTAATACATAGTTCTGAAATAAATCTATTGACCAGAATCTTTTCGCCATTTTTTGTACTCTAAAAGCAATTTCTCACTTTTCATATCTATGATTTCCTTGTCAGTAAATCCAAGATCTGTAATCTTTTTTTGTGCTTCTAAAGCTTCTTTCATGGTTATATCTTTTAGGGCTGGATGGGATTCACTATGGTTTTCAAGAGATAGTAAGTATTCAAACATTAATTCTTTTGGTATTTTCATTTTCTCATCCATTTATTGCTTAAAAATAGAAATGATGAGCCGCCAATTAACCATATTAAACCACTCAGGTCATTATTTGTAATTGAATAAGCTCCATATAGAATAGAAAATATAAGAATAATTTGAAGAAATCTCATTGTTGTTAATTTGTGCTTAGATATTTAAAATTTGTTATCGTTTCTCCACTGTTCATATTTTAAGTATAATTTCTCATCCTTTGCTATTTCATGAATGTCATTCTCACCAAAGCCTAAATCAGCTATCTCTTTTGTTATTTCAAATATTTTTTTCATTGTTACTTCCTTATTCTTTTTTCCAACTGTGTCAATATGGGCGTCAAGAGCTAAAAGATACTCTAATTTTAATTTTTCAGGGATATTCATCAAAGGTAAAATTTTGGTGGTAAATATATGTTATTCTCGAGTGTGTTTTGAAAAGAACTTCCATAATAATGAACTGGTCTTCAGATCTTCATCAAGACTGTAGTCCCACCAGTGTCTTCCACCTAGCATTTTATAGTGAACTATCTGTGAGTTATTTTCATCAGATTCATATGTGTACTTTTCATAGTTTACAGGACCCATAAATTCTGCCCAGGAAGAACTAACATAATTATTTAAGATAAATTGATTATTCGATTTATTATTTGTTTTCCAGAAATCAATTACCTGTTTAACTGTTTTAAATTGATCATTAATATCATTGTCAAAAATAGTTTCAGCATCATAAGGGACAACACCATCATTTGTTCCATGTATTTTTAAAACTGGTATTGGTGACGAGGGGCTACAACTATTGAAGGCATCTGTAAGCATAGTTCCAGCAACATCACCTATAGCTGCAAAAACATTTTCTGTGTTACATGCTAAAAAATGAGAAAACATACCTCCATTAGAATAACCAATTGCATAAACTCTATTTAGATCAAGGATATTATTCTGATTCACTTCATCTAATAAGTGTAAAAAAAACTCTAAGTCATTTACATTACTTTTATTAACAAAAGATGATGAATTAAAAGGAGCTGCGTTCCAATGAGAGGGACCTCCATCTAGAGGAGCACCTTGAGGATATACTAGTACAATACCATTTTCATCAGCAATATCAGTTAGTTCTGTCATATTGAAAAAATTATTTGCTCTATCTTGATACCCATGAAAATTAAAAATTACTGGAAGATTAGTCCTTGATTCAATACTCGGTGGAATATACATGATATATTCCCTTATTAATCCATTAAATGTCAAAAAATAAGTTTCTTGACCTTCATAATATCTAAAACTATTGAATTTGCCTTTAGCTAATGAGGTGTAATTATCAGATTTTTTTTCAAGTAAACTGGTATTCTCCTTTGAACAACTTATTAAAATAACAACTAAATAAAAATGAAAAAATCTCATGGACCTAAAACTTGAGGCGTATGATGGTTTCTGGGTTATCCATTAATTTTTTTAATAGTACAGATTTAGTCATCATTTTACAAATTTAGACAAATTAACCTTTCCAGGTTCCTCCATACTTATAAAACTTATTGTCTTGCTTTACTTCAGGCACACAAGATTCACATATAAAAACCCAATTTTTTACTGATTTAATGTATCTTACTCTATATAGTTTGGAAAAAGAATTTTTACATCTTTCACAATCCTTTTTTCTCATTAGAATGGAATAAAAAATCCTCTGACTACTGTTTACCATTTCTGGCTTTTTGCTTCGTCAGAGGAAATTGTTTAATTTTTGGATAGATTTACCCAAATTCCAGCTATTACCATTACTGCAAGTGTAATTAAAAATATATAAGCGGTGGGTTCCGGACCAAAAGGAATCGAAGGACCGTCAACAACAGTGTAACCCATAAAGTCTATCCACTGTTGCGAAAGACTTGATATCTCAACTCCTGTGGATTGAAGCTCAGATAGTCTAAATGATTGTGATAGTTGATTTGAATATAAAAAAGAAAATACATTATAACCAAAAAACACTGAACATAAACCAAAAATGGTTACTAAAACTTTCCCAAAAATATTGGCATTTTGCTCTCTTTGAAATCTTATAAGTCTAAATGTAATAAATACAAAAGCAGAAAAAGCTACCATGTATAATCCATTTTGAATAAAATTCATTTGAGCATAGTTTAAAATTTCTATTTCATTCATTTATATTTATTTGTAGTTAATCAATAAATTTATTAAGTAATTTAGAACTTTAGAAAAAATAGTTTAATAAGTTCTTAACAAGGCTTAAATTCAAAACAATTTAGTCAATCATGGAATTTATCAATAAAAATTCTGCTTTACTTCTAGTTGATATTCAAAAAGCGTTCTTAAACAAGGATTATCCTGGTAAGAAAAGAAACAATCATAATGCTGAATTAATTTGTGGCAAAATTTTGAAAAAATGGAGAGAGCTTGGTTTGAAGGTAATTCATGTAAGACATAGCTCAACTAACCCAGATTCTATGCTTCATAAATCAAAGTATGGTTTTGAATTTAATGAATATGTGAGGCCAATAAGTGACGAATTAGTATTAACAAAAAATGTAAACAGTGCGTTTATAGGAACTGGATTAACTGAGATTTTGAAAAAATTTAAAATTAAAACAATAGTAATTATAGGAATGACAACGAATCATTGTATATCAACAACAGTTAGAATGTCTGGGAATCTTGGATATGAAACTTATTTAATTTCAGATTCAACTGCATGTTTTAATACAATAGGACAAGATGGAGAAGAAATTGACTGTGAAATTATTTATAACATCTCAATAGCTAACCTTAAAGATGAATTTGCTAAAATAATTAGTTCAAAAAAATTATTTGAACTTTTAATTAATTTGTAGGATTTAAAAAAATTCTTTTAAAGTCTAAACTTCCTAGTGAATTATTTCCTCGTTTAATACTTAGGTAATTTGATTGCGTTGTAAGGTATATTGGGTTTAAGTCTATTACCTGAAAATCCTTTAGATAAGATTCAATTCTTGGTACTCTATCGTTTTCCATTCCTCTTAAATCTGACACAAAAACCTTTTCAACTTTTCCCTTTACATTATCATTATTAGATGAAACGATTATTTCACTATTTAAGCTTTCTTTATCTGAATTTATAAATATTCTCATGTTGTATAGGCCATCACTCACAACTTTAATTGGCCAATAAATAGAATCACCTTCACGCCAATTTGTAAGAAATGAATCATTTGGATATCTATTTGATCTTCTAATACCAATAGAAAAATTAGAATCTCTAGCTGGCAAAACATTATTAGAATTTAATTTTCCTGAAACAGTAAAGGGTCTTTTTTCGCCAAAAAAAGATGGATTTAGTACTTCATCAACCCAATCTTTTTTCTTCTGAACTAGATATTTTTTTATTGAATCATTTTTTATAGGATAAATCTGACTTTGATCATCGGCTATATTAAATAAATTATTGTCTTTATCTAATCTGTATTCTTGAAATCTTAAACTCACATTACCTTTCCAATGACTGTATATAATTCTTTCATCATTAAATATCTCTTTCTTCAATAGGGGCATTAGAGATATTCCATCAATTGAATTATCATGTTCAATATCAGCAATATCTAATAAGGTTGGAAGAATATCGATTGAGCTTGAAAGATAATTTATTTGTTGGCCTAAAAGTTCATTAACTTTTGGATAACTAAAAATTAAAGGCGATCTAACTCCACCCTCATCAGTCGAACCTTTCCTCCCTTTTAATGAATCATTCCATCGATTTCCATTTGGACCATTATCCCCAAGAAAAATTATTACTGTATTATCATGTTTTTTTGATTTTTTTAGTGACTCCATTATTCTTCCAACATTCCAATCAATATTCTCTATCATAGCATAAGC
>CABZAD010000031.1 GCA_902523665.1 uncultured Bacteroidota bacterium
AGTCATAGTGCAGATCAAAAAATATTTTTAATAACAAAGCTTAATAAAGAGGTAAATACTTTAAACAGTATTTCAGTATCAACCAAAGTTGATTTGATGAATGTAAAAATGGAATCTAAAGTAATATCAAAATTGAAAGATAATGGGTTCAAAAATTCTGAAAATCCACCCACCAAAATAATTATTACAGACTAATATGAAAAAGTTAGACAATAGAATTATTAATAGAATGAACTTCATGTTCTTTTTATTTCTATTATTTTCATTTTTCTTAATTGGTAAAATTTTTTACTTACAGAATTTTAAAGTTGACGAAAAAACTAGAAATTCAATTGAAGCAGTAAAAAAAATTGAAGTTGAATCTCCAAGAGGAAATATATACTCAGATAATGGTGATTTATTAGTCTCAACTGTAATAAAATATGAACTAAGATGGGATTCAAAGATACCCACTGAATTAGTTTATAAAAATGATATTAATTCACTTTCAGAAAGATTGTCTGATTTCTTTGGAAAAGATCAAAATTATTTTAGACAATATCTCGATAATGCAAGAAATAAAAACAACAGATACTTACTAATTGGAAAGAATTTATCTATAACTGATGTGGAAAAAATTAAGTCTTTTCCAATTTTTAATAAAGGTATTTACAAAGGAGGTTTAATTGTTAAAGAGAATCATACCAGAGAGAGCCACTTGGGTAAAATAGCTGAGAGGACTATTGGATATGAAAAAGTTGATAAGGAAGGAAAATATTTGAGAGTTGGTTTAGAGGGCGCATATACTGAATATTTATCTGGAAAAAGTGGTTTAAGGCTAATGCAAAAAATCGCAGATGGACAATGGAAGCCAATGACACCAAATTTTGAAAGAGAACCTGTTCAAGGATATGATATACATACAACTATCGATATTGAAATTCAAGACATAGTGCATCACGAATTATTATCTCAATTAGAAAGATTTGAAGCTGATCATGGGACAATGATCCTCATGGAAACCAACTCTGGAAAGATTAAGGGTATTTCAAATTTAGGGAGAACAGAAGAAGGGAAATATTATGAAAAAATTAATTATGGTATATGGGAATCACAAGAGCCAGGTTCCACATTTAAGCTAATGACTTTAATTGCAGCTCTAGAGGATGGGGTAGTAAGTCCAAGTGATTCAGTTGACACCGGTAATGGAATATTAAAATTTTATAATAAATATGAAGTAAAAGATTCTAATAGGAGGGGATATGGAAAAATCCCTATATCAAAGGCATTTGAAGTTTCTTCTAATACAGGGATGGTCAAATTTATATATGATAATTATAAAGATAATCCAGAAAGACTAGTTGATAGGTTAATAAATATGAAAATTAACCAGAAAATTAATATTGACATAAAAGGTGAAGGAGAACCCATTATCCCACATCCATATGATGATAAATGGAATGGAATCTCTTTGCCTTGGATGGCATTTGGTTATGGAGTTATGATGACACCCTTACAAACACTAACTTTTTATAATGCTGTTGCTAATGATGGGGAGATGGTTAAGCCAAGCTTTATAAATAGTATTGGAGCATTTGGTGAGAAACCTATTTATGAAATTGATAGGGAGATAATCATGTCATCAATTTGTTCAGATGAGACCTTGATTTCAGTTCAAAATATGCTAGAAAATGTGGTTGAAAAGCCATGGGGAACTGCAAATAATATATATGACGAAAACATCAAGATTGCTGGTAAAACAGGAACAAGTCAAATCGACTATAATTCAAACGAAACACAATATGTTTCAAGTTTTGTAGGATACTTTCCATCAGATAAACCAAAATATTCAGCGATTGTTGTCATTAATAAGCCAAAGAAGTCTAAAGGATATTATGGAAATTCAGTTGCAGCTCCAGTTTTTAAAAATGTTGCAAAAAAAATTATAACAGGAATACCAACAGAAATTAAGATAAGTAGAAAAGATATAGATATTTTATTTTGAAAAAGTTAAAAGAAATATTATTTAAAGTAAATATTGATTCAGTATATGGAGATACAAACATAAAGGTATCTAAGATTACTTTTGATTCAAGAGAGGTTAAAGATCAAGCACTATTTATAGCAATTAAAGGTCATAATTTTGATGGTCATAACTATATTAAAGATGCTACAGATAATGGAGCTTCAGTTATTGTATGTGAAAATTTACCTTTCAATTTTCAAAAAAGTAGAGTTGTTTATATCTGTGTAAAATCTTCAAAAGAAGCACTTTCTGTCATTGCATCAAATTTCTTTGATAACCCATCCTCAAGAATTGACCTGATAGGTGTAACTGGAACAAATGGAAAAACAACAATTTCTTCTTTATTAAACAATTTATTTAATGAATTGAAATTTGAATCAGGATTAATATCAACAATCAGTATTAAGTATGGAAATTATATAGAAAATTCAAAAAATACTACACCTGATCCAATAACAATTAACTTTCATTTATCTGAAATGATTAAAAAACAAATCAAGGTTTGTTTCATAGAAGTTTCATCACATGGAATATATCAAAAGAGAGTTGATGGTATTAGCTTTAAAGGTATGATTTTTACAAATCTTACCCATGAACATCTTGATTATCATAGCTCATTTAAAGATTATAGAGATACTAAAAAGCTGGTTTTTGATTCTTTAAGCAAAAGTTCATTTGCACTAATAAATAGCGACGACAAGAATGCAAAATATATGGTACAAAACACCAAGGCAAGTATCTATACTTATTCACTAAAACTAAAATCAAATTTTTCGTGTAAAATTATTGAGCAACAATTAGATGGGATGTTATTAAGTATTGATAACAGCGAGATTTGGACTAAACTAATTGGAAAATTTAACGCATCCAATATCCTAGCTATTTATTCAATTGGTAAACTATATGATATTGATAAAATAAATTTGCTAACTAGTATTAGTAAACTTGAAAGTGTAAAAGGAAGACTACAGTCTTTTCTTTCAAATAATAAAGTCACTGTTATTATAGATTATGCGCATACTCCTGATGCAATTGAAAATGTCATATCAACTATTAATAATATTAAAAAGTCCAATCAAAATTTAATTACTGTAATTGGATGTGGTGGTGACAGAGACAAAGATAAAAGACCAATTATGGGTAAAATATCATCTGATCTCAGTTCGAAAGTAATTTTTACTTCAGATAACCCTCGATCTGAAGATCCAAAATCTATTATTAATGATATGGTTCAAGGAGTATCAAATTTTAATAGCAACAAGATATCGATTGAACTTGAAAGAAAAAAAGCTATAAGAAAGGCAAAAGAAAATAGTAATGAGGGCGATATAGTTTTAATAGCAGGAAAGGGTCATGAAGATCATCAAGAGCTTAGTAATAATAAGAGAATCTATTTTGATGATTTAAAAATAGCTAAAGAAATTTTTAATAAATAAATGTTATACCAACTATTTCAAATATTAGAAACTCAATTTAATGTACCTGGAGCAAGTTTATTTAGCTATTTGTCTTTTAGAGCAGCCGTTTCTGTGATAGTGGCACTGTTAATATCAATTGTTTTTGGAAAAAAGATAATCAATTTTTTAAAAGTAAAACAGGTAGGCGAAAATGTAAGGGAACTTGGTTTAGAAGGTGAAGAGAAAAAAGCAGGTACCCCAACTATGGGAGGTATAATTATAATAATTGGCACTCTAGTCCCTGTGATTTTAATGTCAAATCTTGAAAATATTTATATACAAATTCTAATTATATCTACCTTAATTTTGGGAACTATTGGATTAATTGATGATTATATCAAAGTCTTTAAAAAAGATAAAAAAGGACTTCATGGAAAGTTTAAAATTGCAGGTCAGTCACTATTAGGAATTTTTGTTGGAATAGTTTTATTAACCAATAATGATATAACTATTGTTGAATTTGATAAAAACTTAACTTCTAATAATATAGAATTATCTCAAATAGAGGAAGTAAAATCTTATAAGACAACAATACCATTTTTTAAAAATAATGAGTTAGACTATAATGAGGTGTCAAAAGCTATTTTTGGAAATCAATCAAACTATTTATGGTTTATAATAATCCCAATAATAATTCTTATTATAGCATCAGTTTCAAACTCTAATAATCTAACCGATGGGTTAGATGGACTCTCTGCAGGACTTTCTGCAATTATTGTGTTTACCCTAGGAGTTTTTGCTTGGACATCAGGAAACATCATTTTCTCAGATTATTTGAATATAATGTATATCCCAAGAGTTGGTGAAATAACAATTTTTATTGCAGCGTTACTTGGGTCATTAGTTGGTTTCCTCTGGTATAACACATATCCAGCATCAGTTTTTATGGGAGATACTGGTAGCTTAACTGTGGGTGGATTAATTGCAGTAATTTCAATTCTTATTAGAAAAGAATTATTAATTCCAATTTTATGTGGTGTATTTCTTCTTGAAGCACTTTCAGTCATAATTCAAGTAAGCTATTTTAAACTAACTAAAAAAAATACAGGAGTAGGAAAACGTATTTTTTTGATGTCACCAATACATCATCATTTTCAAAAAGCTGGTTATCATGAAAGTAAAATAGTTTCAAGATTGTGGATTATTGGAATTTTTTTAGCAGTTATAACAATACTAACATTAAAAATTAGATAAATGAATAGTATAGCAATTCTTGGAGCTGGTGAAAGTGGATTTGGAGCTGCTATGTTAGCTCATCATAAGGGGTTTAATGTATTTGTATCTGACTCAAATATAATAAATGAAGACAGAAAATTGGAAATGATTAAGAAGTCTATAATGTTTGAAGAAGAAAAACACTCTTTTGACAAAATTAAGTTATCGGATTTTGTAATTAAAAGTCCAGGTATATCTAATTCTTCTGAAATAATTTCAAAAATTAAGTCATCTGGAATACCAATAGTTTCTGAGATTGAATTTGCAAGTAACTATTCAAATTCATTTAAAATTTGTGTTACTGGAACCAATGGAAAAACAACTACCACAAAACTTATTTACCACATATTAAAAAAAGCGGGTTTAAATGTTGGTCTGGCAGGTAATGTCGGTGATAGCCTTTCTAAAATGCTTTTATCTGGGGATAAGGATATCTATGTCCTTGAGATTAGCAGTTTCCAACTTGATGACATAAAAAAATTTAGACCTAATATCTCTGTAATTACAAATATTATTGAAGATCATTTGGATAGATATGAAAATGATTTTGGTAAGTATGTTGATGCAAAAATGAAAATTGCAAAAAATCAAAAATCATCTGATTATTTAATTTATAACTCTGATGACAAAATTTTATTAGAGGCACTAAGAGTAAACAAATTAGAAGTAAATAAAATTCCAATAGGGATAAACACTAAGAGACAAAATCATATAAGATTAGATAAAAAAATTCTTTATAACAAAAAAAAAACTATTATGATAAATACCGACGAATTTGCGCTTAAAGGAAGGCACAATCTTCTTAATGCAATGGCTGCAATTACAGTCTCCGATTTACTAAAAATAGATAATGATATAATTAGGGAAAGTCTCTTGACCTTCTCTGGTCTTCCTCATCGACTTGAGAAATTTTTAAAAATACAAGGAGTAAATTATATAAATGATTCCAAAGCTACAAATGTTAATGCTGCATATTATGCACTTGATTCAATGCGAGCTCCTACAATTTGGATTGCTGGAGGAGTAGATAAAGGAAATGATTATACAGAATTACTTCCAATTGTTAGGGAGAAGGTTAAAGCAATTATTTGTCTTGGAATTAATAATACTAAAATTATAGAAACCTTTAAACCAGTAATTGAAATTATAATAGAGACTGAGTCAATTACTGAAGCAGTAAAAGTTGCAAATAAAATTGCAATTAAAAAGGATAATGTCCTATTATCTCCTGCTTGTGCAAGTTATGATTTGTTTAAAAATTATGAGGACAGAGGTAATCAATATAAAGAGGCAGTAAGAAGTTTATAGATGAATACAAAGAGTCTAATATTTGGAGATAAAGTTCTGTTAGTAATAATTTTATTACTATCACTTTTTTCTTTTTTTCCAGTTTTTTCTTCTAGCTCATACCTTTCATATGTAATAGATGGTTCTTCTCCAATTTTTTATTTAATTAAACATTTCATTGTAATATTATTTGGTCTTTTACTGATGATGTCCATTAAGTTAGTGCCTCACAAACTCTTTAAAGGAATGTCGATAATTCTTTTACCTCTAGGATTATTATTATTAATATTTACATTAAGTCAGGGAACAACAATTGGAGGTTCAGCGGCTAGTAGATGGATAGATATCCCATTTGTAGGAATAAGTTTTCAAACCTCATCCTTAGCAGCCATTATATTAATTACCTATACAGCTAGATATTTATCAAAAGTTAATTTATCAAAAACAAAATTTAAAGAGACAATTATACCACTTTGGCTTCCAATCTTTACATATATTTTCCTTATACTACCATTTAATCTATCGTCTGCACTTTTGATATTTGGTTCACTGATTTTAATACTTTTTATTTCAGGGTTTCCAATAATTCATTTATTTAAAATGTTTTTGATATTAGGTTTTCTTTCAACAACCTTTTTCATTTTAGCAAAGACATATCCAGATCAATTTCCAAATAGAATAGATACGTGGATTAGTAGAATTGAAAACTTCAATTCAAATGATAATTTGGATGCAAGCTATCAAATTCAAAGAGCTAAAATAGCAATAACTAATGGAGGTTTAATTGGTGTTGGTGCTGGAAAAAGTATAATGAAAAATCATCTACCCCAGAGTAATTCTGATTTCATTTTTGCAATAATTGTAGAGGAGTATGGTATTGCTGGTGGATCATTGATAATAATATTATATACATTAATGTTTTTTAGAATACTAGTTATCACTCATAAAGCAGAGGACAAGTTTGGAAAAATACTAGTTTCTGGTCTAGGAATCTTTATAATAACTCAAGCATTTACAAATATCTCAGTAGCGACACATATAATTCCCGTAACGGGACAGAATCTACCCTTAATTAGCAGCGGTGGATCTTCTGCTTGGATGACCTGCATATCATTGGGTATGATTCTTAGTGTGAGCTCTTCAATAAAAAATAAAAATGACAAAAAATAGATTTATAATATCAGGAGGAGGAACAGGTGGTCATATATACCCTGCATTATCTATTGCTAATGAAATAAATAGATCTTTTGATAATCCTGAAATAAAGTTTATTGGAGCTAGGGGAAAAATGGAAATGAATATTATTCCAAAGTATGGATATGAAATTCATGGACTCTTGATTAGTGGATTACAAAGGTCATTCACTTTAAAGAATATCCTGCTTCCATTTAAACTTATAATTAGTTTTATTCAGTCTATAATCATAATTTTAAGCTTTAGACCCAACTTTGTAATAGGGACAGGAGGATTTGCAAGTTTTCCAATTGTCTTTATATCTTCAATATTTAGAATCCCAACATTAATTCAAGAACAGAATTCATTTCCAGGAATATCTAATAGGCTTTTATCTAAATACACTAATTACATATCTGTTGCTTATGATAAGATGGAAAAATATTTTCCTTCAAAAAAAATATACAAAACAGGGAACCCGATTAGAGAATCCATTAGATCAAATAAAAATGTAGCTAATCAAAGAAAAAAACTAAATATCAAAGAAAGTATGACAGTAATAACAGTGTTAGGTGGAAGTTTAGGTTCAGATAAAATAAACAAAACAATCAAAGAAAATATAGAATTCTTAATTTCTAAGAATATCTTCATCATATGGCAATGTGGAAGCAGTTATTACAGTAACTATAAATGTCTTAATTCTGATAAGATATTTGTCACAGACTTTATTGATGATATCGACTCAATTTACTTTACATCAGATATAATAATTTCAAGAAGTGGAGCATTAACACTCTCAGAATTAGCAATAGTTTCAAAACCTTGCATATTAATTCCGTCTCCAAACGTTGCCGAAGATCATCAACTAAAAAATGCTAAGAGTATTGAAGAAAAAAATGCTTGTATATGTATTGAAGAAAAAGATCTTGACTTGATATTTAAAAATAAATTAGACCTTCTTTTAAATGACAAAAAATTAAGGGACGATCTATCATATAATATGTCAAAGATAGCTATGCCAAATGCATCATTTGATATAGTGGACTTAATAAAAAAACATCTAAAAGATGACCAATAAAAAGTATTTTTTCATTGGAATTGGTGGTATTGGAATGTCTTCAATTGCTCAATATCTGTATGAAAAAGAAAACACTATTCTTGGTTATGATGCATCAGAAAATAAATCAGTTAAAATTCTTGTAAAAAAGGGTATAAAGGTGGTTAATAAGTTAAGCCTTAAAAGCATTCCAGATTATATGAAAAAGGATGATGTAATTGTAGTATATACTCCAGCTATCCCAGATGACAATATATTTTTAAAATATTTTAGAAAAAATGGAAATAGTAAAATATATAAAAGATCTGAGATACTTGGTGAAATATCAAAACAATCCAAATGTATTGCTGTAGCTGGAACCCATGGTAAAACAACTACTTCTGCAATAATTAGTCACTTATTCTATTCTTCAGGATTACATTTTAAAGCATTCATTGGAGGAATCATGAAATGTTTTGACTCAAACTTTATTAATACAGGAAATGATTACATAATTGTTGAGGCTGATGAATATGACAGATCATTCTTAAATCTAAATCCAAATTACGCTGTAATTACCTCAATAGAAAATGATCATCTTGATTTTTACGGAGACTTTAAATCTTTAACTGAAAGTTTTCATTTATTTACAAATAATGTAAAAGATGTATTAATTACAGATGCCGAAATAGATATTAATAAGGACTTTTCTTTTTCAATCAAAAGGGATTCGGATTATTATGTAAACAATATAAAGATTTTAGAAAATAAAATAAGATTTGATTTAAAAACCCCTAATAATTTTTACTCAAATATTTCTGCAAACATTAAAGGTCTTCATAATCTTAAGAACGCATTAGCGGCATTATCAATAATTGATCAGATAAAAGAAATTGATATTGAAAATTTATTACCATTTCTTTCAAATTTTAAAGGGATTGAAAGAAGAATGGATATTTATAAACTAGATAACAAAGTTGTTATTGATGACTACGCCCATCATCCAACTGAAATTGAATCAGTGCTTAACACAATTCAAACTTATTATAAGAATAAATCAAAAGCAGTTGTATTTCAACCTCATCTTTTTTCTAGAACAAGGGATTTCATGGATGAGTTTGCAATCGTTTTATCAAAGTTTGATGAAGTATATCTTTTAGATATTTATCCTGCTAGAGAAAAGCCTATAGCTGGAGTTAGCTCACAAATATTATTAGAAAAAATTAATTGTTTAAAAAAGGAACTTGTTGATGGTAAATCAATTGATAATATAGTACTTAATTCAAAAATAGATGTTATTTCTATTCTTGGCGCCGGTAATATATCAGAATATCTTGACAAAAAAATATTTCAAAATGTATAGATTAATTTTAATGTTAGGTTTATTATCACTGCTTGTTTTTATGGGATTATTAAGTTCATTTAC
>CABZAD010000032.1 GCA_902523665.1 uncultured Bacteroidota bacterium
AATTCTTATGTACGTTAATCATGTAAAAGTTGGAACTGTTGTTTCAAAACATGGTTTTAAGGGTGATGTAAAAATTAATGTGTCACCATTCAATCTAAGCACTTTTCTAGACTTAAAATATCTTTTTATTGACATAGATAGTTGCCTTATACCCTTTATAATTGATAATGTAAGATCATTCTCAAAGAATGTTTTAATAGTGAAACTAAAAGAAATAAGCACTGAGGATGAAGTCGATGAAATTATTCATAAGAATATTTACGTTGATTCTACTGAAATGGAATCCAATATATACTCAGGATTCTTTTATAATGATCTCATAAATTTTGATGTTATCACAGATTCTAAAAAAATTGGTAGAATTGAAAATATTAATTCCAAGCTACCCCAACCAGCTTTTGAAATAATATATGACTCAAAAAAAGTTTTAATTCCAATTCATGAAGACTTAATTGAAAAAATTGATAGGGAAAATAATATAATTTATTTAGATATTCCTGATGGATTATTAGAAATTATTTAATTGAATATTTAATTTATATTTTTGTAACATAAGTTCCAAATTATGCATGACAATTTTACATCTCCAGATTTTTATCAAATTGATGACCTACTTTCTGAAGAACATAAGTTAATAAGAGAGTCTACAAGACAGTGGGTATCTAAATCCGTTTCCCCTATCATTGAGGAATATGCTCAAAAAGCTGAATTCCCAAAGCATCTTGTAAAAGAACTTGGAGAGATTGGTGCTTTTGGACCATATATACCTGAAAAATATGGAGGCTCTGGGCTTGACCAGATTAGTTACGGTATCATGATGCAAGAAATTGAGAGAGGAGATAGTGGAATAAGGTCTACTGCATCTGTTCAATCCTCATTGGTTATGTACCCTATATATAAATTTGGAAGTGAAGATCAAAAAGAAAAGTTTTTACCTAAACTTGCAACTGGTGAGATAATGGGATGTTTTGGGCTAACTGAACCTGATCATGGTTCAAATCCAGGTGGTATGATTACTAATTTCAAAGATCATGGTGATCATATAATATTAAATGGATCTAAAATGTGGATTTCTAACTCTCCATTTGCTGACATTGCTGTTGTATGGGCTAAAGATGAGAACAAAAGGATTCATGGGGTTATTGTTGAAAGAGGCATGGAAGGTTTTTCCACTCCCGAAACTCATAACAAATGGTCATTAAGAGCATCCTCTACAGGTGAGTTAATCTTTGATAATGTGAAAGTGCCTAAGGAAAATATTCTTCCAGGTAAATCAGGGCTTGGTGCACCACTCATGTGTCTTGACTCCGCTAGATATGGAATATCATGGGGTGCTATCGGTATTGCAATGGACTGTTACAATACAGCACTTAAGTACTCACTAGAAAGAGTTCAATTTGGTAAACCAATTGCAGCTAAACAGCTTCAACAAAAAAAATTAGCTGAGATGTTAACTGAAATTACAAAAGCTCAGTTGTTATCATGGAAATTAGGAAAGCTAAAAAATGATGATAAAGCTTCTTCTGCACAAATTTCTCTTGCAAAAAGGAATAATGTAGATATGGCGATTAATATTGCAAGAGATGCTAGGCAAATATTAGGTGGAATGGGTATTACTGGCGAATACAGCATAATGAGACACATGATGAATTTAGAGTCAGTTATAACATATGAGGGAACACATGACATTCACTTGCTTATTTTAGGTAATGAAATAACTGGTCACAGTGCATTTTAAAAGTAAAATACAAACCCAACACTTGGAATAATTGATGTCCTATTATCACTTTCAACTTCAATTAAACTTCTAGGTATAATCACATTTTGATTACTATCTCGTAAAAGCCCATATTCGGGTGGAACTGGAATTTCATTTGCTAAAAGATTCTCAGCATCAATATAAAAATTCATTGACGTTGACTTAAAATTCCATCTTTTATCAATCCTTACGTCAAGCTTCAAAAACTTATCTAAAAAATAATTACCTAACTGGGAATAGTCAAATATTATTTCAGGATATGACATATTACTTAATTCAATATTGATTGGAGCATATGGTGTTTTGTCTGTATATCTTATTTTGGAACTGACCTCCCAATTTTTTTTCAATTTGTAACCGCCTGTAAATGAAAACAAGTTCCTATTATCCCAAACTGAAGGCAAATAGATTTTATCAATTCCTGAAAATTTTGAATAAAAGAAAGTATAAGATAATATACCATAAAAATTATTTTTAAGCTTTTGCTGATAAAGAAGTTCCATCCCATATGATTTTCCTTTACCAATAGTTAATATTTTTTCATTACCTAATACTTCAAAATCACCGCCTTTATTTGCTAAAGAAACCATATCTGTTGAAGATAACGGATAGTTACTATATATTTTATCAAATAACTCAATGGTAAATCTGGATGACTCGGAATTAATAAACTCAAGTCCAATAACTAAATGATCACTTAGAGTATATTTTGAATTTCTATTAGTCAACATATTATTTAAGTCTCTAAATCCAAGTGAAGTATATGTTGGCATTTTGTAATACCGACCAGATGTTAAATTTAAATTCCACTTATTGTTTTTAGATAATGATAGTGAAAGTGCTAACCTTGGTGAGATGTTCTCAAAAAATTTATTTTCTGATGTAAAATTATCTTGATCTGTTCTTACTCCAAATGATACAGATAATTTATCATTAAAAAATCTTTTAGAAGATTTTAAAAATAGACCATACTTAAAAAAATCAATATTTGAATTATAATTAATATTGTAAAATTTAAACAATGTCCTATTAGAATATTTTGATAGTTGAAAATTTCCACCAAATGAAAATTTATAATTGTCAAAATTGTTATTGCTTATAATTCTTAATTTTACATCCTCTTCAGTTGAAAGATTTGAATAAACTTTATTTGTTCTGGACACATTATCCTCAAATCTTTCAAAGTTATTTTCAAGTTTATTATTACTTAAGGATAAATTTAAAAATCCATTTGAATTTTTATAAATTCTTTTCCAAGTGACTCCAAAAGTTCTTGATTTTTGATTAGTAATCGGTATTTGTTCAATTAGTGATTGATTCTCAAAATCAAATTCATCAGGTTCATTTACTGTTAACTCATCAATTGAGCCTATACCTATAAAATTTATATAGTTGAAGTCATCAATTTTGTGATTTAACTTCATTTGATAATCCCAATAATCAGGAAGAAATGAAAAACCAAATGCCTTGAAAATAAATTGTAAATAGCTTCTCCTTAAAGAAAAAATAAAAGAAGTGTCTTTATTTATTGGGCCATCTAATGTAATCCCAGCTTCACTTGAACCAATTCGAAAATTTCCTGAAATTTTTTCTTTGTTAGCTTCTTTTTGAACAAATGATAAAACCCCTGACAAAGCATTATCATATTCCGCACCAAAAGAAGATGTTGAAAGAGTAACATCTTTTATAAAAGATATATTCACAAGTCCAACTGGCCCCCCTGAACTTCCTTGTGTACTAAAATGATTAATGTTAGGAATTTCAATTCCATCAATATAATAAACTGTTTCATTTGGCCCTCCACCTCTTATAATTATATCATTTCTAAATCCACCAAGTGATGGAGAAATACCGGGTAAACTTTGAATAACTCTGGTTATATCGTTATTACCTCCAGGATAGGTTTCTATCTCAACAGCAGAAAACGTTTGAGTTGACAATGGAGTCTCAATTGATGTTTTAAAGGGTGACTCCATTATAATTACTTCATCAAGTTCTTCAGATGAAGGATTTAATCCAAACTGCAAAGATTGGTTCCCTGCTGATTTAATTATAACATTAAATATAGTCTGAGATTTAAACCCAATAAAACTAGCCTTAATGTTATAACTAGAAGTAGGAATATCCTTAATTTCAAAAAGTCCTTCACTATTGGTTATTGTAAAAAAGTCAGAATCCTCAACTTGGATTGTTGCCCCCTCAAGAATAAGTCCAGTATCATTATTAAAAACTTTTCCTGAAATAGTTCCTAAATTTTGAGATTGTATGTTTAAGGATATGAGTAACAAACAAAAAGTGACAAATTCCCTTTTCATTTATGAGCTCAGTGCTTTTTTGCAATAATCTAGACATCTTTTAACCTCTTTAACTCTATTTGATCCTTCAGGAATTCTATATTCAAGCTCTATAGTAGCAGTAAATTTATAAGATTTATCTCTCATTAATCTTAATACCTTATCAATTGGGGTTTCTCCAAAGCCCCATATTTGATTATCACTTACACCAGGGTTTGCATATTTACCAAATTGTCTGTCTTTTAAATGTAGACTACATATTTTTTTGTGGTTATTCATAATAAATTCAATTAAAGATTCTCTTGTATTACCCCTAACATTTATGTAATGTCCAATATCCAAATTTATATAGTTTCTTTTTGATGAGCTGAGAGCATAATCCCATGCTTGGTCTGTAGTTATCTTATTTGAGCCAAGATTATTGTGATGTGTATGATAGCCAACTTTAACTTTGTTTTTTTCAGCAAAATAATTAACTCTATCAATATCATCATTATCAAGTAACTCGTTAATTAAAAATTCTGCTCCTAGAGATTTTGTTGCCCTCATAGCGTATTCAATTTCACCGTCAGTATTATTTGAACTAATACAATTTGGTTTAAAAGCAAAAATATTAATACCATTATCATTAAAAAATTTCCTCATGTTCCTAAGTTGTCTATTTGTTACATTTGATCTCCAATTAGCATGTTGTCTTTTTAATCTTGGAATTCCTAAAGTTTTTTCCATGTGGTAACCCATTAATTCAATATTATCTAAACCTGAGTCTAAACAATTTTGAATTATAATATTTGCTTCTGCTGGACCTCTACTAAATGAATAAGTAATTACTGATATATCAACACCATTAATATCATTTATTATTGGTGCAAAATTATAATTAAGGGCTCCTAGTGTAATTAGGGATGATTTTTTAATAAAACTTCTCCTTGAACTCATAATAATGTTAATAATTAATAGTAGTTTTTTTTAAGTTGATACTTAATTTTAAATATAATTAAATACTTTTTTAAAATTAAGATGTGAAATGAAAAAAGGTATAATTTTTGATTTGGATGGAACTATAGTTGATAGTTTACCATATCATTATAAAGCCTGGAAAATTTTTTTTAAGAAAAATAAGGTTGAAAATTTTTCAGAAAGATTAAGAGATTACAAAGGTGGAGGAACTCTTGATCTGATGACTGCAGTCTATGGTGACAAATATTCAAGAAATGAGTTGAAAATAATGAGTGATGATAAAGAAATAATCTTTAGAGAAATTTATAAAAACAATGTAGAGCCAATTAAAGGTTTTATTCAAATGTTTGAGTTAATTAGATCAAAAAAAATTTTAATAGGACTCGCTAGTAATGCCATAAGGAAGAATGTTAAAATGATATTGAATGAATTAAAAATATATAAAGATTTTGATAGCATTATTTGTGGTGATGAAGTGAAAAGAGGTAAACCAAATCCTGAAATGTTTAACGAAACTGTTAGTAGACTCAAATTGAAAAAAAAAGAATGTTTAATTTTTGAAGATTCATTAGAAGGAGTATTAGCAGCAGTTAATTCAAATGTTGATGTAATTGGTATAACCTCAGGCACTTCAGGGAAAGTCCTCAGTGATAGAGGCTGTATGTTAACTATGGATAATTATTCAAATTTTGACATATCAGTTTACTTTTGATATGTTTTATTTGTTGACATGTTTTTCTAAAATTTTTTTTGCATTTATTTTATTCCTGGAACTCTTTCTAATCTTCCAAATTTCTTCTGAAGCTTTTTTTCTAGATATCTCTAGTTCAATAATTGGGTTCGGGTAATCCTTTCCAATGTAAAAGTTATACATCTTTTGTTCAATTTTGGTCATTTTCCAAGGTTCGTGAATATATTCCGAAGGGATAGATTTAAGTTCTGATACCCACTTTTTTATAAAATCACCTTTTGGATCAAAATCAATCGAGTTTTTTACAGGATTATATATTCTTACGGTATTAATTCCTGTAACAGCAGATTGCATTTGAATTTGTGAATAGTGAATACCAGGTTCATAATCAAGAAATTTCTTAGCCAAATGATGACTAAAATGTTTCCAATCTTGCCATAAATTAAATGCTGCAAATGACACGATCATTGCCCTCATTCTAAAATTAAGGTAACCTGTATGATCAAGACAACGCATACATGCATCTACTATTGGTACACCTGTCTTGCCTTCTCTCCAATTTGACAGTAAATTATCGTTATGATTAATTCTTAATGAGTCGTATGCTCTATTAATATTTCTAAACTCCATAGTAGGCTCATCATCAAATTTTTGCATAAAATGACATCTCCATTGAAGTCTTGACAAAAAATTTCTAATATCTTTATTTTTTGATGATTTGCTAAAAAACTGGTAAACTTGTCTTGAAGACAAATTCCCGTATGTTATATAAGGCGATAGTCTACTACATGAGACTCTGCTCTCATTAGGTTTGCTTATGTTTTTAGTGTAACCAACATGTCTAGATTTTTGAAAAGATTTTATATACATCCAAGCATAAGTTTCTCCACCTGGTTGAAAGTCTTTGTCAAATTTATGTTTGTAGTTAAAAAGTTTAATTGTTGGCGGAATTTTTACTTTTAGTTTATTGATTGAGTTCAAATCGGTTGCTACAATCTCAGATTTCATTTCATCCATCCACTTCTTTTTCCAATTTTTTCTTGATTTTAATCCTCTTATTACTCCATTAGTTTTATTTTGAATCCAATTTATATTTTTACTTCTGAAAAATTTTGCTACTGTTTTATCTCTAGAGTAAGTGAGGTTGTTCCCAATTTCTTGATACGATAAAACATTTTTTATTTTATAAGTTTTTAGAATTTCTTGAAAAAACTCTAGTGCCTCACAATTAATATGAATTATATCTAAAGAATGTTTTTTAAACCTGTTTTTTATGTCAATTAATGACTCATGAATAAATCTAATATGACGTTGGTCACAATCAGGGGAATCTATAATTGATGGTTCAAAAATGTATATAAATAGTGTTGGACTATCTGATTTTGATACAAATTCAAGTGATTTATTGTCTATTGTTCTGAGGTCTCTCTTAAACCAAACAATATTTATTTCATTATTTTTTTTACTTTGGGGCATAATAATTAGTACTTCGGGTGGGAATCGAACCCACACTCCAGATGGAACTGGATTTTGAATCCAGCGCGTCTACCAGTTTCGCCACCGAAGCTAGAGGGCTTAAAATTAAGAAATTTCATCATATTAAATAATTTATAATAAAATTAAACTGAACAATAATTATTTATAAATTTGCAAACCAATAAATTAGATGTGAAAACACCAGTTAAACTATTTTCTTGTACTCAAAGCCTGTCTTTGTCTAACCAAATTGCAGAACACTTTGGGCAAAATCTAGGTAGTGTGAATTTTCAAAGATATAATGATGGGGAATTTCAACCTTCATTTGAAGAGTCTGTAAGAGGATCTAGAGTATTTATAATTGGATCAACAAACCCATCATCTGATAATTTAATGGAAATGCTTCTTATGCTTGATGCTGCAAAAAGATCTTCAGCTCGACATATCACTGCTGTAATCCCTTATTTTGGTTGGGCAAGACAAGATAGAAAGGATAAACCTAGAGTTCCAATTGGAGCAAAATTAGTTGCAAAACTTCTTGAATCAGCTGGAGCAACAAGAATTATTACAATGGATTTGCATGCAGATCAAATTCAAGGATTTTTCGAAAAGCCTGTTGATCACCTTTATGCCTCATCAATTTTTGTACCATATATAAAATCACTTAATATTAATAATTTAACAATTGCATCACCTGATATGGGTGGGTCAAAAAGAGCTTACGCATATTCAAAATTTTTAGATGCAGATGTAGTAATATGTTACAAACAGCGATCAAAAGGTAATGTAATTACTCACATGGAACTAATTGGTGATGTTACAGGTAAAAATGTTATTTTAATTGATGATATGGTTGATACCGCCAATACATTAACAAAAGCTGCAGACTTGATGATTGAGAAAGGTGCTGAATCTGTAATTGCAATTTGTACACATGCCCTTCTTTCTGGAGATGCGTATGAAAAAATTGAAAAATCTAAACTAAAAAAATTAATTATTAGTGATTCCGTTGATATAAAGAATAAATCAAATAAAGTTGAAAACCTATCATGCTCTAAAATTTTTGCAGAAGCCATGTACAATGTTCATAACAACAAATCAATTGACAAACTATTTATAAAATAAAAAATGAAA
>CABZAD010000033.1 GCA_902523665.1 uncultured Bacteroidota bacterium
TCAACTTCTTTCATCATTTTTTCTTCCATTTCTTTTCCTTTCTTGAAAACAAAAGTTTTTTCAAGATTTCTATTAAAAAGTTCTGTATCGAACTCTCCATTTTCTTTTTTTAATTTAATCCACTCACCTCCTTCATAAACTTCTATACCCATGTTATTAATACTCATTGGGCTGAATGTTGCATACCACTCAGTTGGATCCGCTCCTTTAGATTTGCCAATTTCTGCCATTTTATCCCATAATAAAGGATTTACCTTGGATTTATGCTTATACTTGGCAAAAGTCACAAATAGGGAGTTTAATTTGGTTACTAATCTTGCACAGCCAATATATTTTTCAAATTCCTCTGGAGTATTTATATCAAACTCCTTTTTGCCATCATTAAATCTTTTAAATGCTGAATATTCCCATTTAGAGTTAGTAGTAAACCAAAGACCTGGTTTTTTAACTTTTAGCATCTTTTCAGTCTGCGATGTTTGCAATTTACCTGTTTTAAAAATTTCGATAAGGTGTGATAGAGATGTGTAATGATACAATAAAGTTTTTTCCATAAATCAAAGATATGAATTGATTTACTCTTTTTACTTATTTTTGTAATATGAAATCAATCTTTGATAAAGTGTCCAATGACTCAAGTAAACTTGTAATTAAAAGGTACAGTACATCATTTTATTTCTCAAGTAATTTACTTTCAAAATCTATAAGACAAGATATCTTTAATATATATGGGTTTGTAAGACTAGCAGATGAAATTGTTGATACATTTCATGATTTTCCGAAAAAAGAATTACTCAAAGAGTTTGAGAAGGAGTTATGGAGAAGTATTGATAACGGAATAAGTCTAAATCCTATTTTAAACTCTTTTCAGTTAACTGTAAACAAATACTCTATTCCAAAAAACCTTATAACTTCCTTTTTGGACAGTATGAAAATGGATTTAGAAAAAAAAGAATATGACACAGTAGAAGAATACAAAAAATATATATATGGTTCAGCTGATGTAGTTGGATTAATGTGTCTAAAAGTATTTGTTGACGGATCTGATGAAAAGTATAATAAACTCAGTCCTTTTGCAATATCATTAGGTTCTGCATTTCAAAAAGTAAATTTCTTAAGAGACTTAAAAGATGATTCCAAAATTTTAAATAGGGTTTATTTTCCAAATGTCGATATGAATAATTTTAATGAAGAGTCAAAAAGAGAAATAATAACTGAAATTGAAGAAGATTTTAAAAATGCCATAAAAGGTATTATAAAACTGCCAAAAAATTCAAGGTTTGCAGTTTACATAGCTTACAGATATTATTTTAAATTATTAAAAAAGCTGAAGAAGATTTCATCTGAAAATATTATTAAAAAAAGAGTTAGGATTCATAATTTTCAAAAGTTTATTGTAATTGCTAGGTCTTATGTTAAATATCAATTAAATTTAATTCAATGGATATAGTTATATGGATTTTCACTATTATCGCAACATTTATAATTACCGAGTTTACAGCTTGGTTTAACCATAAGTATATTATGCACGGACCATTGTGGATTCTTCACAAAGATCATCACAAAAAAGATCACAAATCATGGTTTGAGAGAAATGATCTTTTCTTTTTTTTCTATGCTTTTTTAAGTGCAAGTTTTGTTGTTATTTGGGGGCAAGGGTTTTGGCTAGGTCTTCCAATTGCAATAGGCATTGGCTTATATGGTCTTGCATATTTTATTGTTCATGATGTTTTTATTCATCAAAGATTTAAATTTTTAAGAAATATTGACAATAAATATGCTAGAGGTGTTAGAAGAGCACACAAAATTCATCATAAAAATATCAACAAAAATGGCGGAGAGTGTTTTGGTATGCTTATCGTTCCTTGGAAATATTTTAAATAGTTATTCTTTTTTCCAATTATAAGCAAAATTACAATAGGAGCTATCTGCATTTACATTTATATATGTGTCAAATATCTTCTCTTCCATCCACTTCTTGATTGTCTTAAGCTGTTTCTCAGTTAAAGCAAGCTCTTTAATCTTCACGTAATCTTGAGAAAAGTCTGCAACATGCTCATCAAACCTATTAGAAATTTTTAAAATTTTATATTTTGACACACTATTGTCAGAGTTATCTAGAAGAGGCATACTCATCTGATTATCTTTAAGGTCCTTTACTTGTGAGTATAATAATGGATCCATTTTTGTTAACTCAAATCTTGTATCATTAGTACTTGGATTAATTATTACTCCTCCATTCAATCTGGTCTGCTTTTCATCAGAGAATCTTAATGCCGCATCTGAAAAAGTAATTTCACCAGAAGAAATTCTCTCTCTAATATTATCAATTTTCTCTTTTGCTGATTTTAATTCATCATCAGAAATTTTTGGAATTAATAAAATATGGCGAATGTCGATTTCTTGGCCTCTAATATTATCAACAGCTAAGATATGCCATCCAAAATCAGTTCTAAATGGTTGAGATATTTCATTTTCTCTTAAACTAAAAGCAACATCTCTAAATTCTTTTGCCATCCTAGGTTTCTTCCTATTTAGTGTATACTTTCCTCCCTTGCTTCTAGAACCTGGGTCTTGAGAATAAAGTAAAGCCTTAGAAGCAAAACTCATTCCTCCTTCTAGAATATCCTCTCTAAATAATTTAAGTTGATCAACGATTCTTTGATTTTCTTCATCAGTCACTTTTGGCTCAACAACAATCTGAGCAATTTCTAGCTCTGTACCAAAAACTGGTAGATCTGTTTTTGGAATAGCTTGAAAAAACTGCCTTACTTCCTCTGGAGTAATTTCTACTTTTTCTACGATTGATTCCTGCATCATCTCAGATAGTCTTTGAGTCTTATTTATTTCAAAAAGTTCGTCTCTAAATGAAAGCTCATCTCTCTTATTATAAAATTCTAATACTTTTTCAATTCCACCTAGTTGTTCTGTGAAATACTCCAACTGTCTGTCAACATAATCATAAATTTCATTATCTGATAATTCAAGACTATCTTGAATTGCATGATGAGCATAAAGTTTATCTTCCATTAGCTTACCTAAAAGCTGACACTTTGAAACACCTCTGGTAGAAAGACCTTGAGATTCCATATCAATTAAAACCTTATCAATATCAGAGTCTAGTATTATAAAATCTCCAACTACTGATGATATTCCATCAACTTTAATTTTTTCTTGAGTAAATGTAAACTGAAAAATTAATAATAATAATAAACTATTTAAAAACCTCATATTTCCTTGATTTAAGTGCATCGTTTAAAATTTCTTTATTTATACTTTTAAGAATGTCAAATTTTCTTTGATTTATAATTGTAGACTTAATTCTATCATAAAGATAAGATTTTGGAGGAATATTCCCTGATTTTAATATGTCATCAACTATAAAGAAATTAGTATAGTCAGATTCATCTATCGTAAACAGTCTATCTTTAATAAAGTATCTAGACTTATTACTCTGATTAATGAAATTAATTGAAGCAATGACATCTCTTTCTGTAAACCAAATTGAATCGTCAAGTTTTAGATCTGCAAATTGAAAATTTAATGAATCTAAAAAGTATCTATCTTGTTCATTCATCCTTACAATATATCTTCTTATTCTATTAATATTAATATTATCATCAGGAACCTTGATATATCTATACTTTACAAGATTCTCATTAAGCTTAAAATTGTTTGAATTCATTGAGTAAAATGAATCTATTTGCTCATTTGTGACTATAGAATCAATTCTAGAATTTACTATTAGATCTTTGTATGAGTTTATATATAGATCAACTCTATAATTATCGACAAGTTCATCAATTTCAGCTCTCTTTAATTGAGATAAATTAATAATCGATAAGTCATAAAGAATTTTTTCTTTTGCCCAAGTTTCAATAAAATTTATAATTTTAATTAAGCTGTCATCACTAGATATATAATTAGGTATATCATCTTCATACAAAAAGTTTTCCCCTGCTCTGGCTATAAGAATATTCGAATCATTATTCGAAAAGTTTGAGCAACTCTCTAAAAAAAAGCATAACAATGTTAGGATAATTAATCTTTTCAAAGTTATATTTTAGGTGGGCTATAGTTAGGTGCCTCTTTTGTAATTGAAACATTGTGAGGATGACTCTCTCTAATTCCAGAACCAGTAATCTTGACAAATTTTGAAGATTTTTTTAGTGATGGTATATCTTTTGTTCCACAATAACCCATGCCGGATCTAAGACCACCAATAAATTGATGTATACTTTCATTTAGCTGTCCTTTATATGGTACTCTTCCAACTATTCCCTCAGGTACTAATTTTTTCTTATCTAATTGTTCTGATTGAAAATACCTATCCTTACTCCCTTTTTGCATAGCCTCAACAGATCCCATACCTCTATAAGTCTTAAATTTTCTACCATCATAAATAATCGTTTCTCCAGGTGACTCTTCTGTACCAGCTAAAAGAGACCCAAGCATAACAGAATCAGCTCCTGCTGCAATAGCTTTTGAAATATCACCAGTATATCTTATACCACCATCAGCAATCATAGGTATTTTTGAAGCTTTCAATGCTTCTGATACATCTAAAACAGCAGACAACTGAGGGTAGCCTACACCTGCAACAACTCTTGTTGTACATATTGAACCTGGTCCAATACCAACCTTTATACCATCTGCACCATTTTCCTTCAAATAATTCGCTGCATCTGCAGTTGCTATGTTACCAACTACAATATCAACTCCATTAAATGTATCCTTTAAGATTTTGAGAACATCTCCCACCCTACTAGAATGAGCATGTGCAGTGTCAACTACAAGTGCATCAACTCCTGAATTAATTAAATGTTCAGCTCTTTTTTTAAAATCTTTATCTGTTCCAATTGCTGCAGCAACAATTAATCTACCTAGTTTATCTTTATTTGAGGTTGGTTTCTCTGAGTGTTTATTAATATCTCTAAATGTGATAAGACCAATAAGTACTCCTTTTTCATCAACAACTGGTAATTTTTCAATCTTATGAGTTTGAAGGATTTCTTCAGCCTGAGACATAGATGTACCTGCCTTAGCTGTAATTAAATTTTTAGTAGTCATAACCTCTGATAATTTCTTTAAGTTATCTTTTTCAAATCTTAAATCCCGATTAGTTACTATTCCAACTAATTTTCGTGTTTTTGAAACAATTGGAATACCTCCAATTTTATACTTTTTCATAGAATTTTTAGCATCAATAACCAACGAATCTGAATCTAATGTAACAGGATCAATTATCATACCTGATTCTGCTCTCTTAACTAATCTAACTTCATTAGCTTGATCTTCTATGGACATATTTTTATGAATAACGCCAATACCACCTTCACTGGCAATAGCAATTGCCATTTTACTCTCGGTAACAGTATCCATTGCAGCTGAAACAATTGGAACATTCAAGTTTATGTTCTTACTGAATTTTGTTTGAAGCGAAACATCTGAAGGAAGAATTTTTGAAAAAGCAGGAACAAGGAGAACATCTTCGTAAGTTAATCCTTCTCCAACAAATTTAGATTTGATCATATTGCAATTAATTATAAACTAATTGCATGCAAATATACAAATTAAAATATAGTAAGTTAAAGTAGGATTGTTAGACCTATTAAAACAAAAATAAATGACTTTAAATAAACTATTTTTTTACTCCTAGCATCAACATTTAATATTGATGTTAATCTATTAGATGCGAGTGACACAATTGAAAATATTATTAAAGCTTGTAATATAAATATAGTTCCAAGAATAATAAATTGATATGATGTTGAAATAGTATCTGAAAATAGAAAATTTGGGAAATATGCCAAAAAGAAAATTAGGACTTTTGGATTTATTAGATTCATATAAACTCCTCTTAAATAAAAGTTTTCTCTCTGTCTCTTGCTTGTTACTCTATCTTTTTTAAATTCTAGAGAAGCTAAATAAAATAGATAAACAGATCCAAAGTATTTGAAGAACACAATTACATTATCATTTTGCTCAATTATAGCTGACAACCCAAAAGCTAATACTAAAGTGTGGACAATAAGGCCAGAACATAACCCAAATGCAACTAAAAGACCTGATTCTTTATCCTCAAGGCTCTGATTAATTACAAATAAGATATCTGGACCAGGCATCATGGTAAGTGCTAATGATGTTATAAAAAACAATAATATTTGATCCATTTATTAAACTTAATTATTATTTATATTTGAAGCTTAAATAATTTGAATGAATAATATTATCCAAAATCTTGAACCACTTAAAGATAAACTTAGAAATCACTCTTTATACAATAATATTAAAGATGTTGAAGACCTAAAGATTTTCTCTAATGCACATGTTTATGCAGTATGGGATTTTATGTCTCTTTTGAAGTTTCTTCAAATTAAATTAACCTCAACTTCACTTCCTTGGTTCCCAAGTAATAATACAATCACAGCAAAGTTAATTAATGAAATTGTAGCAGGAGAAGAAACTGATGAAGACCAAGATGCTAACCCAATGTCTCATTTTGAAATGTATATAAACTCAATTCAAGAATTTGGGCTTGACACTGATGAAATTCTAGATAATATCAACTCACTAAATAATCTTGAGTCAATTGAAGAGGATATTGACAAATTAAATATCAAAGAATACGTTAAGAATTTTTTAAAATTTACATTCTCCGTAATTAAAAGAGGTAATGTTCATGAAGTTGCTTCAGTATTTACATTTGGTAGAGAGGATTTGATTCCTGATATGTTTATCCCATTAATAGAAGGAATAAATGCAGAGAATAATGACTTAAACAAATTAATTTATTACTTTAAAAGGCATATTGAGGTTGATGGTGATATGCATGGCCCTATGTCTATGGAAATGTTGTCTTATTTATGTAATGATGAAACCAAGAAAATTTCAGAAGCAAGCTCAGTATCAAAAGAAGCCCTTCTTGCCAGGATATTATTATGGGATGGTATTGAAAATGAAATAAAAAAAAGAAAAAAAGACTATGAAAAAGCTTAATACTCTTTTGATAATATTTACTCTAGCAGTAAGCTGCTCTCAAGAAAATGCATCAGAAAAGTATTCTGAATCAATAACATCTGAGGAATTATCTGATTTAATATATGAATTTTCATCAGATAAGTTTGAGGGAAGGAATACAGGAGAACCAGGACAAAAGCTTGCAGTTGAATTTATTAGAAACTTTTATTTGGAAAATAATATTGATAAAGCTGATAATACTGATGATTACTTTCAAAAGTTTCTAGTTGACTTTGAAAGTAGACAAGTTACAAACCCTAACAATATGAGTGATAATAATATTGATTGGGTAAATACAGAAAATGTTGCTGCTATTATTGAGGGTAGCACTTATCCTGATGAATATATTGTGCTTACTGCACACTTAGATCACGTTGGGACTAGAAATGGTGAGATTTATAATGGAGCAGATGATGATGGATCTGGTTCAATGGCATTATTAGAAATAGCAGAAGCATTTAAACTCGCAGAATTAGATGGAAATAGACCAAAAAGATCTATTGTTATTCTTCATGTATCAGCAGAAGAAAAAGGGCTTCTTGGCTCAAAATATTATTCAGAGAACCCTCTTTATCCACTTGATGATACTATTACAAATTTAAATCTTGACATGATAGGTAGAACAGATCCAACAAGAGACTCAGATAATGATAACTATATTTATCTAATAGGAACTGACAGATTAAGTAAGATGTTACATGAAACCTCTGAAAAAATTAATGATAGAACTGTGAATCTTGAACTGGATTATAGATTCAATGCATGGGATGATCCTAATAGGTTTTATGAGAGAAGTGATCACTGGCATTTTGCTAAAAATAATATACCCGTAATATTCTACTTCAGCGGAACACATGAAGACTATCACAGACCTACTGATACCGCCGAAAAAATTCGTTATGACCTACTAACAAAGAGGACAAAGTTAATATTCCATACAGCTTGGGAGATTGCAAATA
>CABZAD010000034.1 GCA_902523665.1 uncultured Bacteroidota bacterium
TTTTGAACTTCCCATGTCCCTTTTGTGAGGATAGCATCTAAATTATTAACTTTTGTTTTATAATAATAGGGAAGATATGCTCTCTCAGTAATCATATATGAACCTGAGACTCTTCCAGGTACGTATATTCTTCCAATTGAGTCTCTTATTGCTGGTATTCTTTCTTCTATTTTTTGTAAATCGATATTAATTGGTAATGTGTAGGCAATAATATTAAGGTGTCCTTTTACAACTTCTTTTTCAATCCAAACAAAATTAGTCGTGTCTTTAACTGTGGAATACGCATCTGGAAAAGTGAGATTAATTCCAAAACGATCTTTTAATTGTGGATCATCATTCAGAGACTTAGTCATTCTACGAATTTTTTCGACTCTCTCATTTTCAGATATTGATCGAAGTAAAAGGTCTTTGTTTTCGTCAAAATAAAAGTTCATAACATCCTCATCCTCTCCTGTAATAAGTGCGGTTAACTGAGGTCTTGCCCAAAGATTTTTAATTAGCCTAAACCCTTGGCCTACTGTATCTTTATTAAAAACAATTATATTTCTACTGCTCCTTGCAAAACCTTTAAAAATTGAAGGCTGAAGATAGTACAAATCATATTTAGGTTCGTCAAATGGAAGACCCTCATATGGTTCCATTAATGTCTCCTTGATATTATTTCCTAATTTTCCCTCCCACAAGTTATTATTCATCACAACAGTTAGAGTATTAATATTACCATTGGATTCTGGAACATATGCTTTTGAAACATCTGATTGACATGAAATGAAAATCATGCAAGTTATTACAGCTGTAATTTTATTTTTAATATTCATGCATTAAAGCTTTTACACCTGGCAAAGTTTTCCCTTCTAGACTTTCTAAAAGAGCCCCTCCTCCTGTTGAAATATAACTAACCCAGTCTTTATTTCCAAGCTTTTTCAAAGCTGCTATTGAATCACCTCCACCAACTATTACGTTAACTCCTTTTTGTTTTGCTTGTCTTAGAGAATTACATATTGAGCCTGTTCCTTCAGAGAATAATTCCTTTTCAAATACGCCCATAGGTCCGTTCCAAAAAATAGTATTGCTTAAAAAAATCTCTTGCCTAAATTTTTCTATTGTTTTTTTTCCAATATCCAGTCCCATCCAATCATCTTCAATTTCATTTGAATTAAATATTTTTATTTGATCATTATTTTCAAAATCCTTTGACGCCTTAATGTCAACAGGTAAAATTATTTGTTTTTTTTGTTTATCTGCTAAACTTAGAATTTCTTTAGCATTGAATATTAATTCATCCTCAACCAAAGAATTTCCAATTTTTCCTCCTTTTGCTTTAATGAATGTATATGCCATTCCTCCTCCAATAATTATTTTGTCAACTTTTCTGATAAGGTTATGTAGAATATTTAGCTTACTTGAAACCTTTGCTCCTCCTAAAATTGCTAGTACAGGTTTTTTTCCATTATTTGCAATTTGATTTATTGCATGAAGTTCTTTTTGTAGAAGTTTGCCTGCAAATTTCTTATTCTTAAAATATTGTGCAATTAAAACAGTTGAAGAGTGCTCTCTGTGACAAGTCCCAAATGCATCATTTACATATATGTCTCCTAGTTTTGATAACTCTTCTGCAAACAAACTATCCCCCAATGTTTCCTCTTTGTAAAAACGTAAGTTTTCTAAAAGAATAATATCTCCCTGCTTTAAATTAGAAATAACTTCTTGAACTTCATCTCCAATGCAATCATTGTGAAAAACCACAGGGTGATCAAGAACCTCTGAAACAGTTTCCACTATATGTTTTAGAGAAAATTTGTCTTCCCTTTCTTTTGGTCTACCAAAATGTGATATTAAAATACAAGTGCCCCCCTTATCTAGGATTAAATCAATTGTTTCTTTACACGCTTCAATCCTAGTGGTATCTGTAACTTTGAGATTAGCATCTAACGGAACATTTAAATCAACCCTTATAATTACTTTTTTGTTTTTTAGGTCTTGTTTTTCAAGATTAAACATGTTAATATAATTATGTCGACAAAGATATAATATGATATATATTTGGGTATGAAATTAGATAGAATTTTAGGTCAAGAGCATTTAAAAAAGAAAATCTATGATTCAATTGAAAAAAATTTTTTCCCACAATCTAAAATTCTTGTTGATAGAGACGGTTATGGTGGGCTAAACTTTGCGATTGAAATTGCAAGAGGTTTACTGGAAGTAGATAAAAATTACAAGGGAGAAATTCTGAATCATCCAGATTTATATTTTTCTTACCCAACATTTGCTGATAAACAAACAAGTCCAGATCTCCTAGATTCATGGATAGATCTTATAAAAAAAAATGTTTATATAGATTTTAATGATTGGAAGAATATTTCAACAGATATTAAGGGTAAAAATATAGATGGGAAAATTAGAAAAGCTGAAATAGATCTTATCTTTTCAAAGGCTCATTTAAAGTCTTTCGTTGGCGGACCTAAAGTTTTTATTATTTGGAACATGCAGCAGTTGGATAATTATGGACAAAATAAGTTGCTTAAGTTGCTTGAAGAGCCTCCAAATTATACATTTTTTATACTTGTTACTGAAAGTCTAGATTCTCTGTTACCAACAATAATTTCTAGGTGTCAAATTTCTAATTTAATTCCTGTTAATTTCGATGAGCATAAATATTTTTTGGAAAATTTAGTAGATAATATTAATTACGACTTAGTCGTAAAGTCTTCTAGAGGAAGTGTTTCAAGAGGGATGAATTATATCAGTGAAAATTCTTCTTCTATTTCACACGAACAAAATTTTGTTGATTGTTTGAGGTTTGCTTTTCTTGCAAAAAAAAGCAAAAAGGCTGTGTTAGATTTAACAAAATGGTCTGAAAAAATATCCTCAAACCCTCGAATGCAACAAAAAGAGTTTTTAAGTTTTTGTTCTTTTCTCGTTAGAGAAGCTATGCTTGTAAGCTATAAATCTCAGAACTTAACATCTTTCAATTCAAGTTCAGATTTTAAAATAGAGAAGCTGTCCCCATTTATTCATAGTCAAAATTTAATTGAGATAATAGACTTAATAGAGGACTCTCATTATTCAATTTCTAGAAATGTCAATTCTAAAATTGTGTTTACATCGTTTGCAATAAAAATGACAAAACTTATTAATCGAAGTGAGGATTAATCTTTTTTAAACACATAAAAAGAGGACGAATATTTTGATGTAATAGCTCCAAGTATATTTGAGATAGTTCCTATTATCAAGGAGCTGATCCATGGAAAAAACGAATTTTTATATTTTGAGGATAAGTAAGAAATGTAATATGAATCTAGGAATAAAGGGTGCTTTGAAATTAAACTAAACCCATTATTTTTCATAAAATCAATTAAAGATTTATGATTAAAATGATGTAAATGTCGAGGGACATCCCAAGCAGCCCAGTAATTCTTATATACTTTGGAGTCAAAACAATCCCTATTTGGGACTGCAACAACAACAACCCCATTATTTCTTAATTTTTTTCTTAATGTTAAAATGCCAGCTTGGATATCTAAAATATGCTCAAGAACATGCCATAACATAATTATATCATACTGATTATCAGTTAATTGAGTTTTATTTTGATTTTTTATTATTGGGTCATATGTGTGAACATTTATATTTTTTTTCTGTAAATATTTAGCAAATTGTCCATCCCCGGACCCATAGTCTAAAATTATGCGTGATGATTGTAATTTCTTTCGTAATACATTGTACTTATATGAAAACATTATAATCTGTGAAATCTTATATAAAGTAGATAACAGCTCACTGTTTTTATTGTGAGGAAGATAATTGGCATTTTCATAATATTTATTAAGGTTCTGCTGATTGTTGATTTCCGTCCAAACAATTTTAGTTTTTAAATCAAGATAAAGGTTATAGGTCTCGTTTGAAACAATATAATCTTTAGTGCTTAAAATTTTTTTGTCTTTTTTTAGAATTTGTTTCACGTGGAACTTTTATCTACCCATCTTTACTAGTAAAACACTAATATCACTTGGTTTAATACCGCTGATTCTTGATGCCTGAGATAATGTAGATGGTCTAATTTTGTTTAGTTTTTCTTTAGCTTCGTGAGAAAGAGAAGCAAGGGGATTATAGTCAAAGTTAACCGGTATCTTTATATCCTCAAGCCTTTGGAGTTTGTCTGCGTTTGCTTTCTCTTTTTCTATATAGCCTTTATATTTTATTTGGATCTCTGTTTGATCTAAAACTTCATGGTCTAATTTGTTGATTTCAATATAATTTTCTACTGAACTTAATTTTCTTATATCCTCTTGTTTAATATTTGGCCTTGCATATATTTTATCAATTTTTCCTTTTTGCGGGACTGGTTCATAATTTACAGACTCTAATATTTCATTAACCTCATCAAGATCAAAGCTCGTTTCATTAAAAAATTTTACAAAGTCTTCTACTTTGTCTTGTTTCTCTTGAACACGTGCATATCTTTCATATTTAGCTAAACCTATTTTAAAAGACTTCTCTGTTAGCCTTATGTCTGCATTATCTTGTCTAAGAAGAGTCCTGTATTCTGCTCTGGAGGTAAACATTCTGTAGGGCTCCTCTGTTCCTTTTGTAATTAAGTCGTCTATGAGTACCCCTATGTAAGCCTCACTTCTTG
The DNA here is from genome assembly GCA_902523665.1 of uncultured Bacteroidota bacterium. Lineage (GTDB taxonomy): Bacteria > Bacteroidota > Bacteroidia > Flavobacteriales > Flavobacteriaceae > Marisimplicoccus. Next base: position 4,640 of record CABZAD010000034.1, read on the forward strand.
TCAAAATAAGAGGTTCTTTTTCAAAAACTTTTGAAACTGCATTAATTCCAGCCATTAAACCTTGAGCTGCGGCTTCTTCATATCCTGTTGTTCCGTTAATCTGTCCAGCAAAAAATAAATTTTCTATCAATTTGGTTTCAAGGGTAAGCGTTAATTGTGTGGGAGGAAAATAATCATACTCTATAGCATACCCAGGTCTAAAAAACTTAACATTTTCAAAACCTTTAATTTTTTTAATAGCTGCATATTGAACATCTTCTGGCATTGAAGTTGAAAATCCATTAACATATACCTCAACCGTATTCTCACCTTCAGGCTCTACAAATATTTGGTGTCTTTCCTTCTCAGAAAATCTGTGTATTTTATCTTCTATCGAAGGGCAATATCTAGGCCCTGTGCTATTTATACTACCGTTAAACATGGGGGATCTATCAAATGAGCTAGCCATAATATCATGTACCTCTTTGTTTGTATATGTCATGTGACAGCTGATTTGCTCCTTTAAAGGATGAATAGCCTGGAGATAACTAAACTTTCCTGGATATTTATCTCCTGGTTGCTCTTCCATAACACTATAATCTAAAGATCGACCATCTACTCTTGGTGGTGTTCCCGTTTTCATTCTACCAGATTTAAAACCATATGACTCAAGATTTGCAGTAATTCCAGTAGAGGGTTTTTCACCTACTCTACCTCCGCCAAAATTTTTGTCTCCAACATGAATTAAACCATTTAAAAAGGTTCCGTTAGTTAAAATAACAGCACGAGAATAAATTTTATTACCCAAGCCTGTTATAATACCTTTAATTTTATTCTTCTCTACAATTAAGCCTACGACCATGTCTTGGTAAAAGTCAAGGTTTGTTGTGCTCTCTAACATTTCCCTCCACTTTAAAGCGAACTGAGCCCTATCTGATTGAACCCTAGGACTCCACATTGCTGGACCCTTGGATTTATTTAACATTTTAAACTGAATTGAAGTTAAATCAGAAACTACACCACTGTAACCACCCATTGCATCTATTTCTCTAACAATTTGTCCTTTTGCAATCCCACCCATAGCTGGGTTACATGACATTTGCCCAATTGTTTGAAGATTCATTGTTACCAAAAGCGTTTTAGCACCTAGATTAGCAGAAGCTGCAGCAGCTTCAGCTCCGGCATGTCCGCCGCCAACAATAATAACATCAAATTGAGAATCAAACATCTTGATTAGTTTCACGTGAAACAGCAAATATAAATTCTTCTTCCTTTTTTCTCATGATCTTCTTTTCTTCAGATGATTTGTCTTTATAACCGAGACAATGGAAAAGACCATGAGAAATCAATCTAATACATTCATTTTCAACACTTTGGCTATATTTTTGTGCATTTTTTACCATCATCTGTGTAGATATATAAACCTCTGCTATAATTGTTTTGCCTTCAGAGTAATCAAAGGTAATAATATCGGTAGCATTTTTGTGATTTAGAAAATTGTTATTCAAAGACTGCATCTGTTTAAGATCAACAAAGTTATACTCTAATTTTTTTATTTTAACGCCGTCTTTATCAGCAAAATAGTTAATAGTTTCCTTTAAAATATCCTTCTCTATTAGATCGGCTGGACAGCTAATAAACTTTATCATTTGCATAATTGGACAAATATAAATCAATTCTTCAGGATAATTTCAATAAGGAATAATATGGTGTTATATTTGAGGCATGATAGAAAGAGCTAGATTTGCTCCAAGCCCAACAGGACCTCTTCACATTGGAGGTGTAAGAACAGCGCTATTTAATTATCTAATAGCAAAAAAGAGTGGGGGTAAATTTATTTTAAGAATAGAGGACACCGATTTAAAAAGATCCGTTGCAGGTGCAGAGGGTCATATTAAGGATTCTTTAAAATGGCTTGGTTTAAATTTCGACGAAGGGCCAATAAAACAAAGTGAGAGAAAGAACTTGTATAAAAAACGAGTTGAAGAGCTTCTTAAAAGAGGTTTAGCTTATTATGCATTTGACTCTTCTTCTGAGCTTGAAACTGCAAGAAAAGAATCAAATGGCGAATTTAAATATAACTATGAAACTAGGAAGAATATGATTAATTCTTTCACCGTTTCAGAGGAGGAGGTTAAGAACAGAATTGAAAAAGGGGGGTATGTTATCAGAATGGTAGTTCCTGAAAAAGAAACAATTTTAGTTAATGACGAAATTAGAGGCTCTTTAAGTTTTAACTCACATGAGGTTGAGGATAAGGTGATTATGAAATCTGATAGTATGCCTACATATCATTTTGCTAATGTTGTAGATGATCATGATATGAAAATTACCTCCGTTGTTAGGGGTGAGGAATGGTTATCTTCACT
>CABZAD010000035.1 GCA_902523665.1 uncultured Bacteroidota bacterium
TTTCATTTTTGAATGTAATTTCATTAATATCAAAATCAAATAAGGATTCAACACCTGTAATTTGTGCATTTCCAACATTTCCTCTTTCACTCTTTACACTACCATCCCTAAAAGCTTTTTGAACAAAACCAATTCTATCCTTATATAAAAGAGCAAATATACTTGTGTCATAAGAAATCATTTTTTTATAATTACCCCTGATTCCAAGATCAAAAGTAAATCCTTTCTCATCATCTATATTAGGATTAATAGCATATGCAGGGTTAATAATGCTTATATCCGCAAATGTAACAGATCTGAAGTTTTGACTAAAGTTTGTATAAAATTCACTGTTGTTTGTTTTATAACTTAACCCTATACCTAGTAAAATAAAACTTCTTCTTTTTGTATCCTTTTCATTAAAGACTTCGTTATAAATTGTATTTCCAGCTGCATCTAAATTTATTTTTCGATAGTATCCATCAAGACCTGTACTTATATTTTCAAATCTAAAGCCTGGAGTTATCGAAACTTTATCGTTTAAATAAAAAATATTTTCACCAAAAAAGGCAAAATTATAATTTGGATATATATATTCTGACTGATTTACATAATTTGGAAAATTTATGTAGTCAAAATTAAATTCTGCATTTTTAGAATTATTTCCTGGGCCCTGAATACTTTCGGAAAATGAATTATAATATTTTGCTCCGAGAAGCAGGTATGACTTTTTATTTAAAAAACTATAATTAGTTAAAAATCTTGATTCAAAACCAAAATTTTTAAATTCTCCTTTAATCAAATCTCTTTCCTCACCAAAATCAATTTGATCAACTCTATTAGTCCTAAAACCTAGAGAATTTCTTTTTGCATCCAGCCCAAAAAAACTAAAGCTAAAGCTTGAATCTTCTGAAATTTCAAGTAAATATTTTAGATTATATAAAAACCATTTTATTTCAAACCAGTTTCTCTCTCTATTACTTTGAAAAGGATCATTAGCAAACATAAAATCTGACAGCCCTCCTGCTTGATGAGCAAGATATTCCATATATGTTATCTCTCCTGTTATTTTTGACTTTTCATTTAGATTATAGTTAAAATTTTGAAATGTATTAATTGATTCAAATTCAGAATTAGGTCTAAAACCATCACCCTTTTTATAATTAACATAACCATAATAACTTGATTTTATATTACTTGAGCTTAAACTTGTAAAATTTGTGAATAGGTTATTTGAGCCAGCTGTATTTCTCGTTATTAGTTCAAATATATCTTCAGGTTGGGGCTCCTTAATTTTAAAATTAATAAGTCCTCCAAATTGAGTTCCATATTGAAGTGAAGCTGCACCACGTAGTATTTGGATTTCTTCAAGACCTTCAGGAGGAGGAGTATAATAACTTTCAGGGTATCCTAATGCATCAGCACTTATATCATAATTATTCTGCCTTGTATTGAAGTTAGCAGTTCTATTTGGATTAAGCCCTCTTCCTCCTATATTTAATTGAAGTCCTGCATCATCATTTTGATAAATGTTAAGGCCTGGAATTTGATTATATATTTGACGTGCATTATTAGATGCTAGATTAGCCATTGAAACATCAATAAGAATAACTTCATTCTTCTTACCTGCAAATATTCTAGTTCCTTCAACATCCTCCATTCTTTTAATCTGGAAAATTTTTTTCAAATTTCCTCTAACTACAACTTCATTTAATTCTTCAATTTTAGGAGTCAATCTAATTTTAATATCTTTTATATCTCCAGATTCAGTACCGAAAAATTTTGTTAAAAGATTAAATCCTTCTAGAAAAAAATTTATCTCTGAGTCAATGTTGTTTATAGTCACACTAAAATTACCATCTAAATCGCTGTATGAAATCTCATTGGAATCAGAGTTAAAAATTGTAACATTTTCAAGAGGGAGATTATTAGAATCACTAAGAATTACTCCACTTATTTTTTCTTGAGAAAATAATGGATTAATAAAAAAAATAAATAATATTTTAAAAACCTTTAATCTCATCCTCTAATTTTGTTATCCATTTTTTGTTTGAAAAACCTCTATTTTCTTTCATTAAGTCTACATCTGGATCTATAAATAATTTACTATTTCTTCCATTTAATGTGACATAACTTTCTGCATATACTTCAACATCACTATATCCATTGTTGTTATAATAGTTACCAATATGATGAGCAAATTCTAATATAAAATCTGGTTGAAAGCTCATCTGTCTTTCCTGGAACTCAGTTAAAAAATTTTCATTTAGAACATAAAATGAATCTGATGTTGCTCCATCCACGACTTTAAACTCTGTAAATCCCTTTTTTTCAATTAACATGACCCTCCATGAGAATCTATATCCCTGTTCATTCCAGTATAATTCTCCAGGGTAAAAAAAATATCTAAATGGAAAAATTAGTTGAATTGTAAAGAATATAATCAGTAGATTCTGAGTTAATCTAGCTCTCTTATAATTATATATTTCTATTATAGAAATCTTTTTAAAGAACTTTTTAAACAATGAAAAACATTTATCTAATATTTTTTTATGAGTTTCAGGTTCTAAAAAAATTATTGAGGATGTAATCATTATATATGGGAACATTCCAATAGCAGGGAAAAGAATAGCAGTCATAATGTGAAAAGTTATTATAAGAAAAAATCCAAATGGTCTAGTTTTTTTATACAGTAGAATGAATGCAATAAAAAGGTCATAAAACATACCAGCCCAACTAAAAAAAACATGAACCCAATCCATTTGAAAAAGTGTATTACCAACAATAGGAAGATCATATTTAGAAGTTAACCAGATTTTTAATGGTTGTGCTTCGATAAGCCAATCGGTGTTAATTTTTGCAATTCCAGCATAAAAATAAACTATACAAATCATTAATTTTAGAGCATCAACATTCCACTTGGGGATAAGTCTATATGACTTCTTCTTTATAAAATTATCTAACGAAAAGCTGGCGTTTGCAGGGAAAAAAATCATTAAGAAACTAATTAAGCTGACTAAATAGTAATGATTCAAATATGTAGTTTTATCCATTAATTCTGCGTATGTAAAACTTAAAAAAAGTAAAATGATTGAAATTCTATATTTAAAACCAATAGCAACAAAAAGAGATGATATTGCACAAATTAAAAAGATTAAATATGTATAATCTCCAATTGGCTTTATCCACTCAAATCCATAATAAGAAAAGTGAAATGATGGATCAATATATAACTCCTTAATCCAGCCCTTATTCCAAATTCTAATAACACTGAAAAGCATTAAAAAACCAAAGCCTAGACGAAAAATTGCTAGGCTTGAGGAATCTTGTTTTTTATTTAAATAATTGCTAATATTCAAATCGGAATAGTAATTTAATCACCATCTGCGTCAGTATAGTCAACTGATATATTAAAATTAGATAACATATCAGTTTTTAAATTTACAACAATTGTTTGCAATGCATCAAAGGCCAATAACATTGCAGTGTTATTCTCATCAATCTGAGTTAAAAAATTTTCATTGAGGGCTTCAATTGCATCCTTGGCTAAAATAAGTTTTGATTGAACAGATGAACCTATATCAGTTTCTAAATAATCTAAATATGCCTTGTAACTAGCACCCTCTGTTCCATTGCTGTTCTGTCCCAAAAATAGTTCTTCAAAACCTTTTCTTGCTTCAAGTACCAATGTTTTTGATAGATTTCCAAATGAGTTTTTTGAATAGTAATACGCTTCAATTCTATCTGGCAATGGATTGTTGGAAAATCTTCCGGCAGGAATTCCAATTTTATTCGTTCTTAAGCCTTTTTCAAAATAAAACACAAAATCATTTACCATCATGTTGAAGGCTGAGGTAGCAGAATTATCAAAGGATGAATTAAATGTATCTTTATAGGTTGTCCAATCATCAACAACTTGAATGGTGTTTTCATTCATTGTCGATGCTAAAGTAGATAGATAATTTCCATATTTAGCATTAGAATTATACAACTCAATTACCTCATTTTTTGTTTGAGCAATCCCATGAAGCATATAATCTAATGCAGGGAAGCCCTGAGCTGCCCAATCATTTGGATTTGTTAAATCTGTTTTTCCCTCCTCAATATTATTGTCAATCCTTTCTTTACCAACAGGATAAGTATTCATTTTTAGTCCATACATAATTTCTTCAGCTTTACTGATATTAAAAACTTCAACGTACTGCCATTCTTTATATGAATCAATCCAGTTATTTTGAAGAGCATCGTAGTTTTCAGAATTAGGAGTAGTAATAAAAGTATCAATACTGTTTTTTAAATCTTCCATTGATAATTTGAAGCTATTATACCTCGGTATTATTATATTCTCTGAAAAGTTTGCTAAAATAGAGCCTCTGTCAAAAGTGTCTGATTGACTTGAAGTTACAGCAGTGGTAACAGCAGTGGTACCTGTTGAGGTTCCAGCAGTGGATCCAGCAGTGGTTCCAGTTGTAGTCACATTAGAAGTTGGTGTTGTATTATTAGTATTTGTTTGAACACTACTCTGCGGATTAGCCTGACCATAACCTTCATCCGAGTCTTTGCTGCATGATACTACAACAAGAATAATAAGAAAAATTTTTATGTATATATGTTTCATTTTTTTTTTTAAAAAAAATCAGTGGGGCATATAACCCCACTGATTCATAAACTCACTTATTGATTAAAGAACTAAATATGTTTTTTTAAATTCCAAATTTTGCTTTTATTTCATCTCTGATAGATTCTAGAGTTGAATTTTCAACTGTCCAGAAGTTATCCATAGAAGTTAAAAATGCATTTACTTCAGAATTAGTAAAATATGGATTATCATTCCCATCATTTGTAAATTGAAGGCTCATTATAAAACCATACCCTTCTGATAGAGCGTGAAATGCGTCAGCAGTATTTCCTGCAGCAATTTTTGTCATATATCCATTTAAATAATCTACTGACTTATAAGCAATAACTTTTGATAATTCTTTTTTGATAATTGTAGCTTGTGCATCTCTATCATCATATAATTTTGCAACAATATATGCTCTTCCTCTTCGAAAAGCGTCAAAAACCGTAACACCAATTCCAACTTGATTGCTTGCGTTTATCTTTTTAAAGTATTTATTTAAAGTTGTTCCATTTCCAGTTGGAGAGGTACCAAGATCAAGTCTACTTGCATCTGCCTCTTGACCATATAAATATCCAAACCCTTCATCCCATTTGTGCTCCATGTCAGTATAATTTTTTCCACTTGAAAGAACACCATTGTCATTATCTGCAACTCTAGTTCCAGAATCTAATTGATATGGTGTGATATAGTTATTTACAATTTGGTCTACTGTCATTGCGCCAATGATACCTTTAATAAATGTTTGATCAATTTCATGACCTTTTGCATTAACATGAATTGTTCTTGTTGCATCAGTCAGAACTCCAGCTTGACCGTTTGAGGCATCGGTTGCCCAGTTTGGTATAACATTATCGGCAAAATCTGTGATCATTGCATCAAATTGAGGTTTGACCGTTGAGGATGCAAGTGGAGAAGCAGCAGTTTTATTACCCATCTTCTTCCCTGAGGAGTTTAGAGATGCATCAGAGAAACCTGTTCCATCATTAAACATTTCTAGCATTTGAGCTTTTGTAAAAGTATTAGTATTTAGAGCTGCGTATAATTCATCAGCCATATTTAATCTTGCTGTTTGTCCAGAAAAAGATACTGTTGAAACTCCTGATCTAGCAAATTCATATGAATAAGGAACTTCAACATTAACAGTAACAGGTACTTCAATATTGACAGTTTGAGTCTCAGTTACAATAACTGTTTCAGTTATAGTTTCAGTTATGTACTCAACATCATCATCTTTTGAACATGATATAAGAATTATTGATGTTAGTAATGTTAAAAGTATTGGTTTATAAAATTTATTTTTCATAGTTTTAAGTGTATTTAATAATACATTTAGAACGGTCCTAATTGGTTTATGTAGCTTTTTGATTTCTAAATTATTTAGAACCGTTCTAAATTATTATTCTGCTAATTTAAATATTTATTTAGATTTAGTCTAAATAAAAATAATTTTTTTTAATATTGTGCTTTAATCAATCAAACATGAAAAAATTATTCCCTCTTTTCGCCCTATTAATTTTAGCTTGTTCAAATAATAACTCAGAACAAATTATCAATATGTATAGCCAGAGACACTATGATGTTGACCAGCTTCAATATGATAATTTTGAAAAAATTACAGGTATAAAAGTAAATGTAATCAAGGCTAATGCTGATGAATTAATACAAAGACTGAAAAATGAAGGAGAAAACAGTCCTGCAGATTTATTCATAACAGTTGATGTCGGTAAATTATGGCAAGCATCTGACATGGACCTACTTCAAAAGTATAATGATGAAAGTTTAACAGAGGGAATCACACAAAGCTTAACAGACCCAAATGGTTTTTGGGTTCCAGTAACTTATAGATCAAGAATTCTTGTTTACAGTAATGAAAGGGTTCAAGAAGGTGATCTCTCTACATATGAAGATTTAGCAAATGAAAAATGGAAAGGAAGACTTTTAGTAAGATCTTCATCGAATTCATATAATCAAGCGCTTCTATCTTCACTTGTTGCTAACTTAGGAGAGGAAATCACTCAAAATTGGACTGAAGCAGTAGTCTCAAATTTTGCAAGAGATCCAAAAGGGAATGATAGAGATCAAGTAAAAGCAATTGCAGCTGGTCAAGGAGATGTCGCTATTGTAAACTCATATTATATTGGACTTTTATTATCATCAGAAAATGA
>CABZAD010000036.1 GCA_902523665.1 uncultured Bacteroidota bacterium
AAATTCTTTAGTGTCAGTACTAATTTTACCTGTACTTATATCATCAGACAAATAATCACCTATTGTATATGGTAGGACAAAATATCCGTCAGCCAATCCTTGCATTAGTGCAGAAGCTCCTAACCTATTTGCTCCATGATCAGAAAAGTTTGCCTCACCTATTGCAAAACAACCTGGAATTGTAGTCATTAAGTTATAGTCAACCCAGACACCACCCATTGTGTAATGAACAGCTGGATAAATTTTCATTGGCATGACATATGGATCCTCATCAACTATTTTCTCATACATCTGGAACAAGTTCCCATATTTTTGTTTTATAATTTCTCTACCTAATTTTTTAACTATCTCAATATTATTCTCATCTTGACCATTTAATAATGCTTTCTCCTTCCCATATCTAACAATTGCATGAGAGAAATCTAAGTATACTGCCTCTCCTGTTTTATTAACTCCGAAACCATTATCACATCTTTCCTTAGCAGCTCTTGAGGCAATATCTCTTGGAACAAGATTCCCAAATGCAGGATATCGTCTTTCTAAATAATAATCTCTGTCTTCTTCCTTTATATCAAGGGGTGATAACTTACCCTCTTGGACTAATTTAGCATCTGTTAAATCTTTTGGCACCCATATTCTTCCATCATTTCTTAATGATTCAGACATTAGAGTTAATTTTGACTGATAATCACCTGATACTGGAATACATGTTGGATGAATTTGAGTAAAACATGGATTAGCAAAGTAGGCTCCTTTTTTGTGAATCTTCCATGAGGCAGTCACATTACTCCCCATTGCATTTGTAGATAAATAAAAAATATTTCCATATCCACCAGAAGCAATTACAACTGCATGTGCTGAGAATCTCTCAAGTTTACCAGTAATATGATTTCTTGCAATAATTCCTCTTGCTTTCCCATCAACTTTAACAAGATCCATCATCTCATGTCTACTGAACATTTCAATTTTACCTATAGCAATTTGTCTGTTCATGGCAGAGTAAGCACCCAAAAGTAATTGTTGTCCAGTTTGACCTTTAGCATAAAATGTTCTAGAAACTTGAACTCCTCCAAATGATCGATTGTCAAGAAGACCTCCATAATCTCTTGCAAAAGGCACACCTTGAGCAACACATTGATCAATTATATTCCCAGATACTTCAGCTAGCCTATAGACATTTGCCTCCCTTGACCTATAATCTCCTCCTTTGATTGTATCATAAAAAAGTCTGTAGTCTGAATCTCCATCACCTTGATAATTTTTGGAAGCATTTATTCCTCCTTGAGCAGCAATAGAGTGAGCTCTTCTTGGAGAATCCTGAAAACAAAAGGCTTTAACATTATAACCTAGCTCAGCTAAAGTTGCTGAGGCAGATGCACCGGCTAAACCTGTACCAACAACTATTATATCAATATTTCTCTTATTTGAGGGGCTAACAAGGTTTATACTTCCTTTATGGGATTCCCATTTTGAGGAAAGAGGGCCATAAGGGACTTTAGAATTTATAGTATGTTTTGTCTTAATTGATTTGATCTCAGTATCTAGTAGCTTAATAATCTCAAACTCTGATTTTAATTTTTCGGGAGTTAGAGGTTCTTTTTTAGTTTCAAAAGATGAAATAATAGATTCTAACTGAGACTTGATTGTCTTTATCTTTCTGTTTTTTGTGCCAGACTCTTTATCCGTTGACTTAACTTTCTTTTTGTCAAAGCACCAATTTTTGTTATTAATCTTAAGGCTACAAAAAAATTTAGCCCTTTTGTTATTATTGTGATAGATGAAAAAGGGTGAAACATGGTCATCTTTACCATCTTTATACTTAATGTGCTTTTCTGTAAGATATAATCCCATAATACAAATATATAACTTTTAATTTAGTTGTACCCCATTTTGTGCCCCAATATATTAATGCATTATATTATGAAAAACTGCAATAAAAATAAACCCAAAAGGAATAAGAATTGAAAAAATAAATGTAAGTGATTTAATAGGTGTGTAATATTTAGAATCAACACCAATAGTTTTAAATGATGAACTGAAACCATGTAAGAGATGAAGAGCTAAAAAGATAAATGAAACAGAATAAATTGAGGTCCTAATTGGACTTTCAAATTTATGAATTAACTCTTCATAGTATCTATTTGGATCTTCCGGGCGGAACTCAATATATTTATAATTCATCTCTGGAACCCAAAAATCATAAAAATGAAGAATTAAAAATAAGAGTACTACACCACCACTGAATATCATATTTCTGGAGATCCATGGAGCATTATCGCCACCAGCATATCTTGAATAGTTAGCACCTCTAGATTTTCTGTTTATAATTTCTAAATAAAAACCCATTACAAAATGAAAAATGACACCAAATATCAATATTGGTTGTAAGATAAATTGGACAATAGGATTATTTCCCATAAAATGAGATAAGAAATTAAATATTTCTTCACTAAAAACTGAAGTAATATTAATTAGAAAATGTTGAGTTAAAAAAACTACAAGAAAGATACCTGATAAAGCCATTAACAGCTTCTTTCCAATAGAAGATTTAAATATAGAAATCAAAGACATAATAATTTTTCAGCTTGTAAAATTAAATCATAAAACTTTAAATAACTATTTTATTTTAAATTGATTTTCTATTGCGGTATTATCTGTTTTTATAGAGATTGAATAAACACCTTTCTGCAAATACTGTTCTCCATTTTCAGATTTATCGATTAAATCAATATTTGAATCATCTAATATTGTCAAGTCATAATCAATAAAATTATATCCCTTATCAAGTGAAATTGATTTAGAAAATAAAATATCTTTATTATTGTTAATAATCTCAAAAGAAGCATTATGACTTGATTTAGAGAAAATTGAAAACTTTAGACTTGGTGTAAAATAATTTTTATCTGTACTCCTCTTTGTACCCCATCTTTCAGAAAACCTAACTTCCTTAATGTCAAAAATCTTAATGTCTGCTTTCTGACTAGCAATATCATGATTCTGAATTATAGCTATGTCAGCTAGATAGATTGATCTACCGTGTGTTCCAACTAATAGATGCTGTTCTTCTTCTTGTATAACTAAATCATGAACAGCTGCAGATGTAAGACCTTTATTAAATGGCTCCCAAGTTTTTCCTTTATCTAAAGAAATATATACCCCATGATCATTTCCAACATATAGAATATCTTCATTAACATTATCTTCTATCACAACATTGATAGGTGAGTCTGGTAGATTAGAACTAATTGATTGCCAAGTCTTTCCATAATTCTTGCTTTGAAAAAGATAAGGTGAAAAATTATCCCATCTATATCCGTCAAGAGATAAATAAACAACTTTTTCATCATGATTTGAAGCATAAACATTACTTATCCAAAGTTCCTTTGGAAGATTTCCTGAGATATTCTTCCATGTTTTTCCACTATTTTTTGATACATAGACAAGACCATCATCACTTCCAGTGTATAGGAGTCCCTCTTTAACTGGTGATTCAGAAATCGTTGTAATTGTTCCATAGGGGACATTCCCTTTTTTCCCACCAGTAGTTAAATCTTCAGAAATTGTCTGCCAGTCATCTCCTTGATTAGAGGATTTATGTAAAAAATTTGATCCAAGGTATAGAACATCCTGATTATGAGGTGAGAGAAGAATAGGTGTTTGCCAATTAAATCTGAAAGGAGAATTACCAAGTTCATGAATTGGTTTAATAGATTTTCTCCTCCCAGTGACTAGATCTAAACGAGCGTAAAAACCAAACTGAGATCCAGTAAAGACAATATTTGGGTTTCTATTATCAATTTGAACTTCCATTCCATCTCCTCCAAGAATACCCTTCCATGGGTATTGACCTGTCATATTCCATCTTTTATTCTCTAATGAATTATGTGGTCCCATCCAAACTCCATTATCTTGGAGTCCACCATAAACGTTATATGGTGTTTGATTATCTACATTAATAGCATAAAACTGGCCAACTTCAGTAGAATTATTTTTTATCCAGTTTTTTCCATCATCGTAAGTTATATTAACCCCTCCATCGTTTCCATTTATTAGGTGTCCAGGTTTGTCAGGATTTATCCATAGGTCATGATGATCAGCATGAACATTCTCCTTACCTATCTTATAAAAAGTTTTTCCGCCATCATCAGATGTCAAAATTGGAACACCATAAGTATATATCTTTTGACTATTACTTGGATCTACATGGATTTTTCCAAAATAATATCCATAAGTATTGTATACTCCATCTAAAAATGAGTTATGTGTTTTAACCCAAGTTTTTCCACCATTTTCACTTTTATATACCTCTGCTCCAATTATTGGAGTATCGAATAAATCTGAGTTTGCATTTACTAAATATTTGTATAAATCATCAGGTTGAAGTTTACCATCATTCATATCTTTTATAATTGCCTCAGGTTTGTACTTAGATGGAAACCTGTTAGATGTTAAAAAAGCTTTAAGGTCATTAACACTTAATTTATTAAAATTTTCAAGTGACATTCCTATAAATGACTCTTTTGTTAAACCTTGATCTAATTTTTTTTCGGTGGTTTCTCTTAAGTTCTGATTATCGACAACTGCGTAAACTATGTCTTTGTCAAAAACTGCTATTCCAATCCTTCCAACTCCAGCTCCTGTTGGAAAGCCAGATTCGTCGTTAGATATCAAGCTCCAATTAGCTCCTCCATCAATACTTTTATATATTCCTGAACTATGACCATCCTCGTCAAAGTTCCAAGCCTTTCTATCTTTTTCCCAAGATGTTGCATACATTATATTAAAATCTCCTGGTGTTTCAGACATATCAATAACTCCACTAAAATCATTTATATATAATGTCCTACTCCAATTTTTCCCACCATCTTTTGTTACATATACACCTCTATTTATATTCTTTGAATATAAGTGTCCAGTAACCCCAATTACCAAATGATTAGAATTTTCAGGATTTATCAGAATTTTTCCAATATGATGACTATCATGTAAACCAACATTTTTCCAGTTTGAACCATCAGCATTTGTCTTTAAAATTCCTATCCCAGAGTATGAAGATCTAGAAGAATTATTTTCTCCTGTTCCAACCCATAATATGCCGTTATTCCAATCCATTGCTATTTCACCAATATTTTGAGTTGGCCAATCATCAGATATACAACTAAATGATGTTCCATTATTATCTGTGTACCAAACTCCCCCAGAAGCATATGCAACATAAAATTTTGTTGAATCTTGAGGATTGACCTCAAGTGCAACAACTCTTCCACTCATTATTGTAGGACCTATATTTCTAAATTCAATGTTTTTAACTCTAGATGATTTAACTAAGATGTCTTTATTCTCATAGGCTTTAATAATACTACCAGCATCCGTAGAATTTGGTTGAGAAAACAGTACAAAATAGCTAATTAAACTTAGTAAGATTGATAAAAGCTGTTTCATATTCTTTAATTTTACCTTTAATTTAAAAACATTAAATTAAATAAGGGTAATTGATAAAAATAAAATGAGATATATTCCACTAAGTAATTCAGTTTATAAAAGGAACAGAAGTAATTTCATGAATGAAATGAAGGGTAACTCTTTGGCTGTCTTCAACTCTAATGATATATATCCAGTAAGTGCAGACTCTGAGTTACCTTTTGAACAACATAGAGATATTTTTCATCTTACTGGTATTGATCAAGAAGAAACCATTTTATTACTATATCCACCATCAAAAGATTATAAGACAAGAGAAATACTTTTTATAAGAAAATCTGATAACTATACTAAGGTTTGGGAAGGTGAGAAACTTAGTAAAAAACAAGCAAATGAATTATCTGGTATTGATAACATATATTATCTAGAAGACTTTAAAGATGTCCTTAGTTCAATTGCAACTAAAGTTGATACTTTTTATATTAATAAAAATGAACATTACAGGGCAAACTCCCCTGTTGAGACAAGAGAGGATAGATTTATTTCATGGCTTTTAAAAAAATATCCTGCTTACAATGTTGCAAAAAGTAATCCTATACTTCAAAGACAAAGATCTATAAAACATCCTAATGAAATTGATCAAATAAGAAGAGCATGTGAAATAACAAGCAAGGGTTTTAATAGAGTTTTAAAATTTATTAAACCCAATATTTGGGAATATGAAATTGAAGCAGAGTTTATTCATGAGTTTATTAATAATTCATCGAAAGGCTTTGCATATTCTCCAATTATTGCAAGTGGTAATGATAATAATGTACTTCACTACATAAAAAATAACAAACAATGTAAAAGTGGGGAGTTAATATTAATGGATGTTGGAGCAGAGTATGGGAATTACTCCAGTGATATGACAAGAACTGTTCCAGTTTCAGGAAAGTTTTCAAAAAGACAAAAGGAAATATACAATGCTGTTTTAA
>CABZAD010000037.1 GCA_902523665.1 uncultured Bacteroidota bacterium
CTGCGATACTCACACTTACGCATTTATGAGAACGAAGCATACTCTTTTAGAAGATAATCCTAGTGTAAAAATGTATGAGGTAAGTGAGTTTTTAAAGACTCCTGAATCAAATGTATTAGATATAAATGATAGTCTAAATGTTATTGATGGGATACATGCAAAATGGGTTTCACTGCTAAAAACTTTATCAGAAGAAGACTTTAAAAAGACTTACTATCACTCTGCACGAGATAAAAATATTATTCTTCACGAACATGTTGGAATGTATGCTTGGCATACTAAACATCATTTAGTGCATATAGAAATAGCGAAAAAAAGTATTAAAAAAGAAGGTAAAAGAAATCAGTAAAAATCATATTATGAATACATTTGAAATTAAATATAAAGGAGATCTAAGAACAACTGCAATACATTTAGACTCTGGATCTGAAATAAGTACAGATGCCCCAAAAGATAATCATGGACTTGGAGAGAAATTTTCTCCTACAGATATGGTATGTACTGCTTTAGCAAGTTGTATATTAACTATTATGGCAATTGCTGTTGAAAAGGAAAATATTGAAATTAAAGGCACTACTGCAATTGTTAAAAAAACAATGGGAAAAAATCCTAGGAGAATTGCAAAAATTGATATTGATTTAACTTTCCCAAGAGAATACGACTCTAGAACTAAAATTGTTCTAGAAAGAGCAGCTTATAATTGTCCAGTCCATCATACATTATCTGAAAATGTAGAAAAAAATATTTCTTTTACATATCTAAGTTAGAGAAAGCTTTTAATGGAAAATTATATGCAGTAGAATAAGGCTAATGGCTAATGCCCAGCCAAAATTTCTGGTCAAATTATTTGCTGGTCTAAATAATGATAATAAAGAATTAAAATGCCCCCTGCTAGCTAAGGTTGTCAATAATAAGCCTATTAGGATAACCCAAAAAGCTCTGACAAAATAATTCATTTCCGGTAAAAAAATCTGTAGTGATATATTTACAGGAAGTGTTGCAATAAAAGCGAATAGAACAATTTCTTGTCTTGGCTTTATTAAAATAACTGCACTACAAATTAGCACTACTATTCCACAATTTATATAATACCTAAGATTATTTAGGGTATGTGTAAATGCTGAATTAGGATCATCAAATTTTAAGTATAATAAAACCATTCCCATTATTAGTGCTGTTCCTAAACTAAGTAAAATAGCCTTTTGTCCAGCTTTTATTTTTTCTTTATCGCTTGCTTTTTTATTTATGTATTTTGAATAAATATCCGTTGACCATAACGTAGCAAGTGAATTAAAAGTTGAATCAACAGTACTCATCAGAGAGGCGAATAGTCCACAAAGTATAATACCTTTAATTCCTAATGGAAGATAGGTATTTACAATGTATGGAAATGCCATGTCAGGCTCGCCTAGACTATCACCTAAAATACCATAAAGTGCTATTCCAGGAATAATAATAAGTATAGCCATCAAATATTTTATTAAGCCACCAGCTAATAAACCCACTTGGGCGTGTGCAACACTTTTAGCAGCTAACGCTCTTTGCATTACTGTTTGATTAGCACACCAATAGTTTATATTAAGTAAGAATAATCCGAATAAATGAGTCCATGGTAAAGTTGTATGATCTAAGGGTAAATGTAGATGCATTCTCTCTGGTGTTTTTATATAAAGTTGTTCCCATCCCCCTAATTGATTTACTGCTGTAAAACAAACCACAATTCCACCAATAATTAATACACTAAATTGTATAATATCTGTTTTAACCACTGCACTTAGACCACCTAAATAAGTATATATGGCCGAAAATACTCCTAGTATTAAAATCAATATTGCTATTCTAACTATTCGATTTGAGTGCAGCACTGATAATTGCTCCCCAAAAACAAGTTCTGTAGCATATGCTCCCCAAAAAAGAGCTGCCCCAATTGTAACTGTTGCGAACAAGGCTATGTTAGCTATTGAATAAAATAACGCTATTCTCTGTCCAAGCTTTTGTTCAATAAACTGTGTTATTGTCATAATTTTTTCACGCAAAAAAAGAGGAACAAAGACGAAAGCTCCAATTAATATTCCTTGAACTGCATTAATTTCAAGATTTGCTTGAGCTAGTCCAAATAAATATGCAGAACCCATCATACCAAGAAATTGATATCCTTGAATATTTGTTGCAATAGTTGAGAGAGCAACTGAATACCAGGGAAGGTTCCTTGAGCTTAAAAAATACTCATCTGCTGAGCTGTCTGCTTTGAGTTTTCCGCGAAGAGCTACTACCATAATTATGAAAAAATAAAAAAGAACAATTATAAAGTCTAGCATATCTTATTTTCTAACTCCACTGCCTAAAGGGCTGTTAGGTGTTTTTTTGGGACGTCTTCCAAAAACTTCTGGTAGAGACACAGTTTTAATATTTGGTAAAACATATTTTGCAAACAATTCACACTCTTGATGGTGTGGATATCCTGAAAATATAAATGATCTTATTCCCATATCTATATATCTATTGATTTTTGCTAAGACTTGGTCTGGGTCTCCAACAATAGCTGCACCGCATCCAGACCTTGCCAGTCCAATCCCTGTCCATAAATTTGGCTCTACATAATGTTGATTATTTGCTTCTTCTCTAAGCGTAGCTTGTCGTACTACTCCTAAAGAAGCAGCATCTTGCGCCCTGTTTCTAATATCTTTCCCTAAATCCAAATCCAATTTTGAAAGTAAGTTATTAGCATAAGCTCGTGCCTCTTTCTCTGACTCTCTAACTATAACATGCACACGAAGTCCAAACTGAACCGAACGTTCATAATCTGAGGCTTTATTTTTCATGTCATCCATTAGTCCATGAAGTTTTTGTTCTGTTTCTGGCCACATTAAATAAACATCACAATGTTCGGCGCACAAATCAACACCATCTGGAGAATAGCCGCCAAAATAAAGCAGCGGTCCTCCGTTTTGTTGGTATGGTTTAACGGGGTCTGTTGTTAAGTTTAGTTGATAGTATTTACCGTTGAACTCAATTCTTTCTTTTGTCCAAGATTGTTTAAGAATTTTTATGACTTCTCGTGATCGAGCATATCGCTCTGACGAAGAGAGTTTTATTCCTGGCAAATCAGAAGATATTATGTTAATAGTAAGTCGACCTTCAAGCATATGGTCTAAAGTAGAAATGGTTCTAGCTAACATTGGAGGATGTAACTCTCCACAACGAACAGCTGCTAAAAAATTTATTTGCTTTGTGATTGAGGCCATACCAGCAACATATGAAAGTGTATCTTGACCAACTTGGTAAGACGAGGGACAAAGAACATTTCGAAACCCTAATTCATCAGCTGTTTTTATAATTTTTGATGTATTTTCCCAGCTACTTTTAAAGGCTGGGTTGCGATTACCTAAAAAGTCATCGTCTCCATCACAAAGTGGAGCAAACCATGAAACTTCAGCGCCATCAATTTTCATATGAGGGGTTTTTCATTGTTACAAGTTATAAAATTGTTTTAGTGGGAAATAAAAAAATCGTAACAAACTAATAAATAGTATACTACGATTTTCTTAAGTACTCGAGGCGGGACTTGAACCCGCACGAACATTACTGTTCATTGGATTTTAAGTCCAACGTGTCTACCAATTCCACCACTCGAGCAATTGAGCGAAAGACGGGATTTGAACCCGCGACCCTCACCTTGGCAAGGTGATGCTCTACCAGCTGAGCTACTTTCGCAGAGAATGCAAATTTATGATAATTTAAATTATATCAGAAGTATTGACAAATTAATCTTCACCAATTTCAGTCTTTGAAAGAGCGAGTGCAGTTTTATACTCGTTTAATTGATCATTTAAAAATCTAGTGTACATACCAACATATATTCTAGATTGCGATAATGCTCCATATAATTCATTAGAAAGGTAATACTGTTTGTCAAATCTAAATCTTGTCAGTTCTTGTTGACCATATATCTCGCCATCATATGAATTATAATTGAATTGAATTCTGAAATTACCCATAATTTGTCTTCTCCATAGAAGATTAAAATTATCTATTTCTGTAGAAGTTGCATAATTTCTCTCCTTTTTATGAGTATACATATTTAAAAGCAATGCTTTTAATTCATCATTCTCAATTAAATTAAATGATCCATTTGAAATTAATTCATTAAAAATACCATCTTGGGGGAAAAAGGAAGTTCCAATTTGGACTTGTAAAAGGACCTCTGCAACTTCACGATCAGATAATAAGCTATGATTATTGTTAATATCATCTATAAGTTTTAACAAGTTCTTGTCAGATACAGCAAGACCATTTAAAATTAACTCAATCTGGTCAATATCACTCTCGAGAGTTTTTGTTAGATCAGTTAAAAGATAGTTTTTTTCTTGTTTAGTTATACTTACCTGTCTCCTTTGCTCTAAATAAAAAGACAGAAGAACACTTAAAATGATTACAAGTGCTTGTAAAATATTATTTCTAAGAAAATTTTTTAAACTATTGTTTGTCATGGTCATGATTAAAAATAAGAAACTTTATTTATATATCGATAAATCTAAATTTAATGAATCAAAATATTTAAACCTGTTTAGACAAATTGATAGTATTGTATCTCTTAAGGAATTAGAAATTCTTTCCGGAAAATATTTAACAGCTATATATGCTTGAAAAGTTTCAGCTATATCCTCTGAGTCAGGATTATCTTTAGCATACGTTGAAAGGTAATTACCATCAAATAAAACAGCTTCATTCCATCCCTCTTGTCCATAAACATATGGGTCAATTGAAAGATGTGCCGACTCATGAATCATTAGTTCCTCTGTCCTATCTCCATCGGGTCTTGTAGATACAACATTATTTAGCCAGTCAATATGAAATGTGATATTTGCATAATTTAAATCATCGGACCTTTGAGCTGAGGCTCTCTCTTCTCCTTTTAAAAACTCAAAAGACTTAATGTTTCTTCTAAGGTCTTTTCCGAGTTGTCCAATTAAAGGAGCATATTTAAGCTCTATGCTAGCTGCTTCCTCGACTGTAAACTCAGAATATATTTCAAAATCAATTGATAGACCATCACCAAAGTTTATCTTATATACATGAGCAGGGTATGTAATAAAATCCAGTATAGATTTATCATAAAATAGTCTATCTTCAATCCCAATGTAAGATGATGTAGAGTAAACAGTGTAATCAGATGGTTTAATTAAATCCGGGAGATCCCACATTGTTCCCCCAAAAGGTGGATCTATGATCTCAATCTTATTGAAAAGGTAGACACCATCTTCAGCACTTTGTGATTGAATTGAATATAGCTGATCTTGAAGATCATTTAATTGATTTGTCAAATCATTGTTTTTAGCTTCAAAAATTTCATTTGATTCAGTCAAAACTTCTATTTGACTAATAAATTCCTCGATTTGATTTTGGAAACCACTAATTTGATTATTTAACTCATTTATTTGACCTAATTGAATATTATTTTGAGAAATCAACTCGTTTATTTGAAACGCATAATCATTAATTTCAGAATTAAGATTTGAAATCTCAGACTGAAGTGCAATTATTGTCTCGTTTAGTTCATTAATCTCATCTTCTTTTGAACAAGAGATAAATATTAATAATACCCATAAAAAAAAATATTTACAATTTCTCATATTGTATAATCATTTCTCCTGGATTATGAGATGGGATATAATAAGAGAAACCATATTTATCACATATTTGATCAATAATTTTTTTCTGCATAACTGGAGAGTTGCCGGTTATAACATGCAAACTAACACTTCCTTTGACAGAGTTTAAGAGCATATACTCCTCAATAAGCTCTAGACTTTCAGGATGGGTTTTTCCATGTAG
>CABZAD010000038.1 GCA_902523665.1 uncultured Bacteroidota bacterium
CAATTGTTATATCATTTTTGACAAATATATGGCTACTATTGTTGTTAATTCCAATTAGCTCTCTAATATTAAAAAAATAAACTATGGAATGGTATGAAAAAAATAGAAAGGTAATTTTAATTATATTCGCTTGCTATCTAACCTTTAGATTACTGACAATGATTTTTTCATAATGCGCTTATACAATTTAATCATACTATCAACCGCAATTTCTTACTCACAAGTTAACCCTGAAAACATAGATATTGTAAGAGATCAGTATGGAATACCTCACATTTTTGCAAAAACTGATGCAGAGCTAGCATATGGTCTTGCTTGGGCAAATGCTGAGGATGACTTTAATACAATACAAGAAGCTTATCTTGCTGGGAATGGAATGTTATCCAAACATATTGGTCTGAAAGGTGCTCCTGCTGATTTTATAACACAATTTATTGGATCTAAGGAACTAATTGATGAAAAGATTGGAGAAATCAGTGATGAGTATTTAAAAGTGATATCAGGATACGCAGAGGGATTAAATAGTTATGCAGAAAAGAATCCAGATAAAGTTTTGTACAAAAAGCTTTTTCCAATTACTCCTAAAATGATGATGATGTATAGTCAGTTGCAACTTTTTATCTCAAATCAAGGAGCAGACTGGGCAGGAAGAATTCTTAGTAATGATACTCAAGATGAATATTTAGATCAAAATCTTACAGGATCTAATGTAATTGCTATGAATAGTAATAAAACTAATAATGGTGAAACCTTCCTAGCAATTAATACTCATCAACCTCTTGAAGGTCCCACTTCGTGGTATGAGGTTCATTTAAATAGCGAAGAGGGCACGAATATTATTGGTACTCTGTATCCAGGAAGTCCAAATATTCTTATAGGAGTAAATGAAAACTTGGGTTGGTCTCATACAGTAAATTATCCAGATAAAACAGATGTCTACAAATTAAAAATGAAAAATAAGAGAACTTATATTGTAGATGGTGAGGAATACAAATTAGAAAAATTAAAAGCAAAAATTAATATTAAAGTTCTTGGCTTTCCAATTAAAATAAATCGAAAATATTTCAAGAGTATTTATGGTCCAACACTTAAAAATAAATTTGGCTATTATTCTATTAGAACTCCTACTTTTTTTAATGTTAGAGCATTAGAGCAGTGGTGGAAAATGGGAAAGTCTAGAAATTTCAGTGAATTTTATAATACTCTAAAGATGAGGCAAATTCCAGGTTTTAATATTGGTTATGCAGATAAATATGATACAATATTTTATATATCAAATGGGATAATTCCCAAAAGAGCTGAAGGTTACAATTGGAAAGGTATTGTTCCTGGAGATACCAAAAAAACCATGTGGACAGATTATCATAAAATAGAAGACCTTCCTCAAGTCATTCAACCAGAAGCAGGATTTATATATGATGCAAATCACTCCCCTTTTAAATCCACTTCGGTTGAGGAAAATCCAAAAGAAGAAGATTTCAGTGAGAGAATGGGCTATGAGACATATGATAATAATAGATCTACCAGATTAATAGAATTGATTGAAAGTTATGATAAAGTATCTTATGAAGATTTTAAGGATATAAAATACGACAATTCATTTCCATCAAAGTTTAATTATAACTTTATGGATATAAGTATAATTGAAAAGCTAAAAATTGATCCTGAAAATGATTTATTTGAAATATTAGATATTATTCAGAAATGGAACAGGAAGACAGATATCGATTCTCAAGGAGCAGGCATATACGGTGTTCTTTATTATCAACTTGTAAGTAATTATAGAAATGAAATTTTAGAGAATGATAACACTGTGAGTAAAGAAACTCTTCTATCTGCTTTATCGGATGTCAATTCATATTTAACAGATAATTTTGGAACCATTAATATAACTCTTGGAGACTTTCAAAAACTTGTAAGAGGCGACAAAGAAATTCCTATTTGGGGACTCCCTGATGTTATAACTGCTATGTCATCAAGACCATATAAAGATGGAAGACGTAAAGTTACCCAGGGTGAATCATATATTGGACTGATTAGATTTAATGATAAAGGTCCAACTCTTGAAAGTATCATTTCTTTTGGAAATTCTGATAATCCTGATTCAGAGCATTACGCTGATCAAATGGAGCTTTATTCAAAATTTAAGACAAAAAGAATGACTTTTGATAAGCAGGAGATATATAGTAAAGCTAAGAGTATTTATAATCCAAATTAACTGTTGTTCAGAGCCTCATTATAAATTTCCTCATATAGTGGAATAATCTTTTTAATATCATATTTCTTAGCATTCTCAAATGCTTGAGACCTGTATTTCCTCTTTAATGATTTATCAGAAAGTATTCTGATTGCATTTGATGACATAGATTCAATGTCACCAATATCACTTGTATAGCCTGAGTTACCATTAATATTTAATTCAGGTAAACCTCCTGTATTAGACGAGACAACTGGAACTTTCAATGCCATTGCTTCTAAAGCTGCAAGACCAAAACTTTCTTTCTCGGATGGAAGAAGAAAAAGATCAGAAGAGCATAGAATCATATCTACCTCATTGGTCTTTCCAACAAATATTACTCTATTTTTTAAATTATTCTTTCTTAAATAATCTTTAGCTTTTTTCTTTTCAGGGCCATCTCCAACCATAATAAGTTTTGAATTTATTTTTGAATTTATTTTCTCAAAAATTTTTAGAACATCAATTATTCTTTTTAATGGTCTAAAGTTACTGACGTGTACAATAATTTTTTCATCTCCCTGTGCAATTACATTTTTATCGCGGGCATCATACATAGCTTTATATTTCTCAATATCTATGAAGTTTGGAATAACCTTAATTTCTCTTTCTATACCAAAGAATTGTCTCGTATCTTCCATTAGACTTCTTGAAACACACGTAACTATATCAGACTTATTAATACTAAAGGTAACAGCTGGTTTATAAAAAGGATGATTCCCTACAAGGGTAATATCAGTTCCGTGAAGAGTTGTTACTATTGGAATTTTATAACCATTTTCAATAAGAATTTGTTTTGCCATATATGCTGCATATGCATGTGGAATTGCATAGTGTACGTGGAGTACGTCAATTTTATACTTATAGACAACATCATACAACTTGCTTGATAAAGCTAACTCATAGGGCTCGTATTTAAATAGTGGATAGTCAGGAACATTTACTTCATGATAATGCAAGTTTGAGGATAAAGCGTCAAGACGAACAGGCTGACTATATGTAATAAAATGAATTTCGTGACCTTTTTTTGACAACTCAATTCCAAGCTCTGTAGCTACAACCCCAGAACCTCCAAATGTTGGGTAACACACAATTCCTATTTTCATTTATAGTCTATTAAGGATTTGTAAACAATTTCTTGAGACCTTGTTCTTGTATTGCTTGTTTGCAATAAAGTATTTTCTCTTGTAGGATAAGTTCTATTGGATAGAAAAATAAATATTATATTCTTGTCAGGATCAGCCCATGCCATTGATCCTGTATATCCATAGTGACCAAAGCTCTCAGAAGATACACCACCAAACGTGGACCCATGTCTACCTTCAATTTGAGGTTTATCAAACCCTACTCCACTCCTATTTTCTTTATCACAGAAATAACAAAAATTGAACTGATCGAATGAATCTTGAGAGAATAATTTGAAGTCGTCATATTTACCTTTTTGAATCATAGCCTGAAGAACAATGGCTACCTCATAGGAATTTGAGAATAAACCTGCATGACCTGAAATACCACCCAGCATAGCTGCACCCTCATCGTGAACATATCCTTGTAATTTTGAATATCTAAAAAAATCATCTCTTTCACTTGGAACGATCTCATTAAGATTGATCTTTTCATGTGGATTAAACATTGTTCTTTTCAAACCAAGTCTACTGAATATTCTTTCATTGGCTAAAACATTTAAAGGTTTATTATACTTATCTTCAAACCAAAATTTTAAAAAATAAAAAGGTAGATCAGAATATTTATATTCTAATTCATCTCTTAATTCACTATCAATAATAGATTTAAAAATCTTCTCTCTATAATTAGTCTTTAAAAATAAGTTTTCTGATACAGGTATCGAAAATGAAGATTTTGAATTTCTTTTATAAAATCTTGATTTAGGTTTTTCTTTCCTGTCCAATGTCTCTTCATAAAAAGGTATCCAGGGTCTTAATCTAGCATAGTGAGACAGCATTTCTTTGAGGGGTATTTGAGCTTTATCTTTTAATCTTTTCTTTGGAAATAGTTCAGATAACTTTGTGTTTAAACTTAATTCACCTTTATCATACTCTTGTAAAACTAATGGCATTGTAGCAATAATTTTTGTTATTGATGAAAGATCAAATACATGACTATTTTCAAGCTTCACATTCTTTTCATATGTATGATATCCAAAGCTTTTGTTATAAATGACTTTACCATTTTTTGATACAAGCATTTGAATAGCTGGAGCTATCATTGAGTCAATGCTTCTAATAGCAATAGAATCAAGATCTTGAAGTTTTTTTGAATCAAAACCTTCGAAGACAGGTCGAGAAAAACCTAATATATCTTTTTTATCAAAAGTTAAACCATGGTTTATTTTAAAAAATTCATTTGATACTGGAATTCTACCTTTAAATGACCTCGCACCAAACATTAGGTCTGCAGAAATTTCTTGGGAAATCATATTATTCTGATAAGAAATAATAATTGACTCAAAATTATCAATTGATTTAAAAGAATTAAGGCTATATGGATTCAAGAATAAGTTTAAAATAACATTATTAGATTTACTAATGTTATATATTTCCCTAACAATATCATCAGGTATAATATTTTTTGCATATGGACTAGAACTAGAACCATGATAGGTAATGATAATTGCATCATGATCTGTTTTTTTATGTATTGATGCATAATCATCGCCATTA
>CABZAD010000039.1 GCA_902523665.1 uncultured Bacteroidota bacterium
CCACTAATCAGAGTATCTTCACTTAAAAGTAATACTTTACCTGTTTTTTTTATTGAACTGAAAACCAATTCTTTATCCCAAGGGATAAGAGAATTTAAATCAATGATTTCAATTGAATCATTTTTAAATGATTTTATTATATCTAAAGCCCAATGAACACCTAATCCATATGTAATTATTGTTGCATCAGTACCAATTGATCTAATCTTTGCTTTTCCTAGCTCAACAGTATAGTAATTATCTGGAATCTCTTCAGACACAGTTCTGTATATATATTTATGTTCAAAGAACATTACAGGATTAGGATCTTCAATCGAAGCATTTAGTAGACCTTTAGCATCATAGGAATGAGATGGATATACTACCTTTAAACCAGGTACTTTGGTAAACCATACCTCATTAGATTGAGAATGAAAAGGTCCAGCTCCTACTCCGCCACCGCATGGCATTCTAACTACTATATCAGAGTTTTGAGACCATCTGTAATTTGATTTAGCTATTAAGTTAACAATGGCAGTAAACCCAGAGCTAATAAAGTCTGCAAATTGCATCTCTACAATTGATTTATAACCCCCTACAGATAACCCATATGCCGCAGACAGAATAGCTGACTCACAAAGCGGTGTATTAAAAACTCTTTCCTTTCCATATTTTTCAATTAAACCCTCAGTTACCTTAAATACTCCTCCATATTCTGCTATATCTTGCCCCAGAATAACTAGATTATCATACTTTGACATAGATTCGTCAATTCCTTTCTTAATTGCATCCACAAATCTAACTTCTCCATTAATGGAACTATCTAAATGATTATTAGAAGGGATAAAATCCCTATACACATCATTAAGCTCTAGATTCTCATCAAATTGAGTTTCATTATAAGACTTAGACTTATCCCAGTTTGAATCAATTTCTTTCTCAAGGTCATTTTTAATCACCTTAAGGGTTTTACTATTTAGATGGTTAGATTTTATCAAGAATTCCTCAAAATTCTTTATTGGGTCCTTTTTAGCCCACTCTTCTATTATCTCAGGATCTATGTATGCTTGACCACTAGCCTCCTCATGACCTTTCATTCTGAATGTTTTAAACTCAATAAGAACTGGTTTATTGTCAAATCTCATTTTTTCTGATACTTCCATCAAACAATTATAAACATCAACTACATTGTTTCCATCAATTACATATGAATCCATGTTGTAACCAGCTGCTCTATCAGCAAGATCCTCAATGGCATACTGCTCATTTACTGGAGTAGATAGCCCATATCCATTGTTTTCAATACAAAATATTACAGGAAGATTCCAGGTTGAGGCTAGATTTAATGATTCATGAAAATCCCCTTGACTTGTTCCTCCATCTCCAGTAAACACAGCGCATAATTTATTATTACTCTTTAATTTATTGGAAAGAGCAATACCACAGGCAACCCCCATTTGTGGTCCTATGTGAGATATCATTCCAACTATATGATGCTCATTAGATCCAAAATGAAAACTCCTATCTCTTCCTTTCGTAAAACCCTCTAGTTTACCTTGCCACTGAGCAAATAATCTATCTAAAGGGATTTCTCTAGATGTGAAAACAGATAAATTTCTATGCATGGGAAGTATGTATTCATCAATATCCAAAGCAAATGTAACACCAGTAGAAATAGCTTCTTGACCAATTCCACTAAACCATTTTGATACCTTTCCTTGTCTAAGAAGAATGATCATTTTCTCTTCAATCATTCTTGATTTGAGCATATTTTTGAAAAGACTCAGTAGAACTTTTTTATCAATATTTTTTACATCAAATTTCATAAAGACCAATCAATCTCTTTTTTTCCAATTTTTTTTAGATACTCATTGCACAGACTAAAATGCTTTTTACCAAACCATAGGCCTCTATTTGCACTAAAAGGGGAAGGGTGACCTGATTCAAGGATTTTATGCTTTTTATCATTAATTAATTTCTTTTTTTGCTTTGCAAAAGAACCCCATAATAAAAATACAGTATTATTTGTTTCCTCAGATATTATTTCGATGACTCTGTCTGTGAATGACTCCCATCCTTTGTTTTGGTGACTTCCTGCTAATCCTTGTTTTACTGTTAATGTGGCATTTAAAAGCATTACACCTTGTTTTGACCACGTAATTAGATCTCCATTTCTATCATTAAACTTAATACCTAAATCAGATTCTATCTCTTTAAAAATATTAATTAAGGATGGAGGATGAACAATTCCTTTATTAACAGAAAAACATAATCCATTTGCTTGATTTGGTCCATGATAGGGATCTTGACCAATTATTACAACTTTCAATTCATTTATTGGACAACTATCAAAAGCTGAAAATATTTTAGATCCCTTAGGGTAACATATGGATGATGAATATTCACTTTTTACAAATGAAATAAGTTCTTTAAAATAATTTTTTTTGAATTCTGAATTTAGGAGCTGCTTCCAGGAATCTTCAATTTTTATTGACATCTTTTGGATCCTTTAATTTTCCAACAGATTTTGCAACAATCATCGATACAGCTGCATCACCTGTTACATTTACTATAGTTCTGCACATATCCAATGGTCTATCTACAGCAATTATTAAAGCTAGTCCAGCTTCAGGAATACCTGCTTGACCAAGAACAATTACAAGCATTACAATTCCTGCACTAGGAACAGCAGCAGCTCCAATTGAAGCAAGGGTAGCAGTGACTATAATTCCTAATTGTGCGCCAAGACTAAGATCTAAACCAAATGCTTGAGCTATAAACACAGCAGCGACTGCCTGGTAAACACTGGTTCCATCCATGTTGACTGTTGCTCCTATGGGGAGCACAAAACTTGATATTTCTTTGTCTACTCCTAATTTCTTTTCAGCACAGTCCATTGTAACTGGAAGTGTAGCAGCACTAGAACTTGTTGAGAAACCTAGTAACTGAGCAGCAGAAATACCCTTCATAAATGTCGAAGGATTAGTATTAGTTATTAGTTTAACAATAATATTATAGACTACAATCATCAGAATTAATCCAATTATGAGAGTCACAGAATACATCCCTAGAGCAATAAATAAGTCTAAGCTAGGAGATTCAACAACTAGTGTAGCAAGAAGAGCAAAAACACCATATGGAGCTGATTCCATTATTAAGTCAATCAGCTTAAGTATTATTGAATTTAGACCATCAAAAAAATCTTTTACAGGTTTAGCAAGTTTTGGATCAACCAATATTATTCCAATACCAAAAAATATTGCAAAGAAAATAACCTGAAGCATATTTCTATTATTTGTTGCAGCATCAAAGATATTCGGTGGAACAATGTCGACTAATGGTTGTAGGGGGCCACTTTCAGCTTGCTGCTGGGCTTGTTGTTGCTTTTCAATTACACCTTGTTCATACTCTTGAACAAGATCTATCCTTGTTTCTTCAGTTATTGTACCTCCGGGCTCAACAATATTTACAAGTATTAATCCTATAATAACAGCTGTTACTGTTGTGCATATATAAATACCGAGTGTTCTAGTTCCAATAGTAGATAATTTAGAGATATCTTTAAGATCAGAAATACCCTTGACTAAAGAAGCTAAAATTAATGGCATAGCTATTAGTTTAAGTAAATTGATAAATATTGTACCAAATGGTTTTACCCAATCTTTTATTAGATCAGATCCAAATGATGTTTGAGACATTATAAGTCCAAAAATAACACCTAAAGCCATTCCAATAATAATTTTCCAGTGCAGCTTCATAATTATACCTTGGAGAGTTTGCTTAACAATAAATAGTCAGCAAGAACTAATGCGGCCATTGCCTCAACAATGGGCACTGCTCTTGGCACAACACATGGGTCATGCCTACCTTTACCTTGAACTTTTACTTTGTTTCCCTTACTATCTACAGAGTCCTGATCTCTCATTATTGTAGATACAGGCTTAAATGCAATATTAAAATATATATTCATACCATTAGATATACCACCTTGCACTCCACCTGAATAGTTTGTTTTTGTAGATCCATCCTCATTAAATGAGTCATTATGTTCAGAACCATTCATTTGAGATCCTTTGAAACCACTTCCAAACTCAAAGCCTTTAACAGCATTAATAGATAACATAGCCTTTCCAAGGTCAGCATGAAGCTTATTGAAGACTGGTTCTCCAAGACCAACTGGAGCTCCACTTATAATGCAGGAAATAACTCCACCAACTGTGTCACCTTTTTTTCTTGTTTGTTTAATTAAATCTTCCATCTCTTTAGACTTTTGAAGATCAGGACATCTTACAATTGATTTTTCAATATTTTCAAAGTCAACGTTTGAATTTTCATATTCATATTTAATTTTTCCAACTGATGAAACAAAGGCGTTTATACTTACTTCTTTCAAAAGAAGTTTAGCAATAGCCCCAGCAACAACTCTAACTACAGTCTCTCTGGCAGAACTTCTCCCACCCCCCCTATAGTCCCTGAAACCATATTTCTTATCATAAACAAAGTCAGCATGGGATGGTCTATAACTGTCTTTTATATGAGAGTAATCTTTAGATTTTTGATCCTGATTTGCAATTATAAAACCTATCGGAGTCCCAGTTGATTTACCCTCAAAGATTCCAGATAAGAATTCAACAGAGTCATCTTCTTTTCTTTGAGTAACAATTTCAGACTGCCCAGGTCTTCTTCTTTTCAGCTCTGAATTAATAAAGTCTAAATCTATATTTACACCCGCAGGACACCCGTCAATAACACCTC
>CABZAD010000040.1 GCA_902523665.1 uncultured Bacteroidota bacterium
TGAAGAACCTGAACCATTAATTTGAGATTGTCTACCCCATCCTGCAGGACCTGCCTCGTCGAAACTTGGTCCCCAGTTAGAGAAGAACCAACCAAAGTTTTGGTTAAAACCATTACCATACTGATTCTGATATTCTGGCTTCATAGCAAGTTCATTAGTGAAATAAGATGTATTAACCGTTACTTCATTTTTTTGAGCTTTCATGCCAGAAGCTGTAGTTCCGGATTTAGTAGTAATTAAAACTACACCGTTTCTACCTTCCGATCCATAAAGTGTAGCAGCAGCTAGACCTTTAAGAACGTTAACAGATTCAATATTATTTGGATCTAGATCTAGGAATCTTGATGAACCATTGTTACCCGAGGTAAAACTACCCATTGAGTTAGTGTCACTAGCAAAAGGGACACCATCAACAACGAATAATGGTTGGTTACTTGAACTAAAGGTACTTAAACCTCTAATTATAACGCTTGTTCCTGATCCAGAAATACCACCTTGATTTGTTACTTGTACACCAGAGGCTTTACCAGAAAGAACACGCGCGACATCACCAGAAGCTCTATTTTCGATTTGACTATTGTCAACCTCTGATACAGCATATCCTAGTGCACGTCTTTCTCTTGTAATACCTAAACTGGTTACGATAACTTCATCAAGTTGATTACCTAGGGAAAGAGATATATTAATGACGTTGCCTGAGCCAACAGCTATTGCGGATGATTCATAACCAACGAAACTGAATTCCAGAGTCTGACCTTCAGATACATTAATAGAAAAGTTCCCATCGAAATCAGTGGTTACACCAGTAGTTGTTCCCTGAACTATAACAGTTGCTCCCGGTAAAGGAAGACCATCTGGATCAGAAACAACACCAGTTACTGTCTTCTGTGCAAACGAAAGTTGTGCCGTCAGCAAGAAAACCACTAGTAATCTGAATAAGCTTTTCATACTTAGTTATTTAGTTATTAATAAATTTTTGTTAAAATTTTCTTAAATTTTTCGTAAACGCTAAGTTACATCAATAATTCAAATAAAAAAGAAACTTCTAAAGTTTATTAGAAAAAATATAAAAAAAACGAGATTTTTCTATTAAAAGGCACGTGTTAATATAAATATGATAAATATTTTGTTATATAGTTATTAAATTACTAACAAAATTATAGATTTTCTACGAATTCAAAAATCTTTATTATAGTGCTTAAATTACTCACTTTTAACTTCTCAGATTTGATAAATTTCTTGACTTTATCAGAGTTTTCTCCAAAGTAATTGATTATTGATTTCTTAGATTGTTTAAGTTTTACGGGTGTACCACCACTTGAGCTTATGTATAGCTCTATGCTCTCAACATATCTAGGAGGGAATGAGTTTTCAAGTGAGGTTCTAGCAATCTTTGCCTCCATGAACGTCTTCTTTCTCTTTAAAAACAACTTATCTTTTTGACCTTCAAAAATATTTATCAAATAACCCATGTAGGCGTTTCCACTTTCAAGTCTATATGGAAGATACTCATATCTCTCACCACTAATTAGCGGGATCACATCTGAGCTTTTGATCAAAATTACATCTGACTCAGATTGTGATGGTGTATCAGCCATTTCAATTTCATCTCTGAACGCATTATACCTCATGTAGCCTGTATCATTTAGTTCTTTACCAAAATATTCAAGCTTTGCAATATTGAAATTTTCATCAAAGTAATGACTTCCTTGAACATTTAATGGTTGGGGAGTTCTATTTGACCTATTTCCAAAATCAATAAGTGCCTGTTGAGTTGCTCCAGTGATATTTCCATTAATATTTCCTTGTGAATAAATATTAACAGAAAAAAAGGTAAATAAAATGATATAGATATTTTTCATTATGACTTATTACCTAGTAAACTTAATTATAATATTATTAAAACATACTACACAAAAGAGGTATTTAACAATAAATTAATCCTAGTGTAAATTAAAAATGTTAATCTTTAAAAATATCAATCTGTTTGTTAAGAAGGTCATCAAACTCCTCTCTTTTTCTTATTTCTATTATTTTGTTTTTATAAATACAAACCTCCGAAGGTTTTAGTCTGCTATTGTAATTACTAGTCATCGCAAAACCGTATGCTCCGGAATTCTTGAAACATAAAATATCACCTGATGATATTCTTGAAATTCTTCTTTTTTCTGCAAAAGTGTCTTTCTCACAAATATAGCCAACAACAGAGTACTCGAATTTTTCATCATTGGGATTAGATAAGTTAATTATATCATGAAAAGAATTGTAGAGTGTAGGCCTAACAAAGTGATTAAAACCAGAGTCAACTTGTATAAATGTATTTCTGCTTGATTTTTTGACATAATTAACTTTGGTAATAAAATACCCTGAGTCGCTAACTAAAAATTTTCCTGGCTCAAAAATAATTTTCAAGTCTTTCCCTTTCTTTGATTTAAATTTTTTTAGTTCATCTTTAATAATTTTCACATAATTATCAAGGTCAGTCTCGGTATCTCCGTTAAAATACGGTATTTTGATTCCACCCCCAAGATCAATTGTTTCTATATTATTAAATTTATGTGCAATTGAAAATATCTTTTTTATTCCTAGTTGAAAATCATTATCCTTTATGATATCACTCCCAGTATGAATATGAAGAGTTGTTACTTTGACATTTTTATCTAATTCCATTTTTAAAATTTCATCTAATCTTTCTTCAGGAATTCCAAATTTTGAATTTAAATGCCCAACACTAATATTTTCATTTCCTCCAGCATATACTCCTGGATTAATTCTTATTGATACGGGTTGATTGGGGTAGCTGTTAGAGAAATCTTTCAGTGATTCAATACTATCTAGGTTAATTTTAACCCCCAAGGATACAGCCTCTCTAATTTCAGAAAAATTTACTCCATTTGGAGTAAATAAAATTTCTTCTTTTTTAAAGCCACATTTAATTCCAATTTTAACTTCTTCAATTGAAACTGCATCAAGCCCTAGACCAAGATTTTTTATATATTTTAATATTGATATATTGGAGAGAGCTTTAGCTGCAAAGTGGATTTGATAATTATTTATGTTATTAAATGCTACTTTAAGTTTTTTTAATTGCATATCTATTACTGACAAATCATATACATATAATGGGGTACCATAACTTTGGGCAGCTTTTTTAAGTTTCTTAATATTCATATACATGAATTATTCTTTAAATATAAATCTGATTTTAAATAATTCAAATTTCTTAAGTTTTTGTAGTTATATTTGTTCTCGTGAATTTGCATGAATATCAGGGAAAAGAACTACTCAAAAACTTTAATGTTGAGATCCAAAAAGGTTATGTTGCAAGTACGGTAGATGAAGCTGAAAAATGTGCTAAAAAGCTCACTGAAGAGACGGGTACTGAAATATTTGTAGTAAAGGCGCAAATACATGCAGGCGGTAGAGGAAAAGGAGGAGGTGTTAAAATTGCAAAAAGTATTGAAGAAGTAAAGAAAATTTCATCTGATATAATTGGGATGAAGCTCGTTACACCACAAACATCAAAAGATGGAAAGCTTGTAAGAAAGGTTCTTATTGCTGAAGATGTTTATTATGACGGAGAATTTGACAGAAAGGAATTCTATGTATCTGTTTTGCTCAACAGATCATCATCTAAAAATATGATTGTCTACTCAACTGAAGGGGGTATTGATATCGAGGCAGTTGCTGAAAATACTCCAGAGCTAATTTTTAATGAAGAAGTTGACCCTGGAACAGGAATCCTTCCATTCCAGTCAAGAAAAATTGCCTTTAATTTAGGTTTAAAGGGTCAAGCTTTTAAAAATATGTCAAAATTTATTACAAATCTTTACAACGCATATGTTAACTCTGATGCATCATTATTTGAGATAAATCCTGTATTAAAAGCTTCAGATGAAAAAATAATCGCTGTGGATTCAAAAGTTACTATTGATGAAAATGCCTTTTTTAGGCACAAAGA
The DNA here is from genome assembly GCA_902523665.1 of uncultured Bacteroidota bacterium. Classification (GTDB taxonomy): domain Bacteria; phylum Bacteroidota; class Bacteroidia; order Flavobacteriales; family Flavobacteriaceae; genus Marisimplicoccus. Next base: position 3,962 of record CABZAD010000040.1, read on the forward strand.
TTATGAGTCCTTAAGAGACTTA
>CABZAD010000041.1 GCA_902523665.1 uncultured Bacteroidota bacterium
GAAATAGAAAAGGAGAGCAAAATATATTCTGGCGAACGCCTATTAAATGGTTTGCAAAATCAAGTGGAACAACTAATGCAAAAAGTAAATTTATTCCAATAAGCTTTGAATCTTTAGAAGATTGTCATTACAAAGCAGGTAAAGATATGTTATCTCTCTATTTTAATAATAATATGAATTCTCAACTTTTAGTTGGAAAATGTCTACGACTAGGTGGTTCAAGAGAGATATATGAAAATAATGATAGTTATTATGGAGATTTATCAGCAATAATGATAGATAACTTACCATTCTGGGCTGAATTAAGTAGTACACCAAGTTCTAAAACATCTCTTATTCCAGAATGGGAAGATAAAGTCAAGGCAATTATTAAGGAATCAATGAATCAAAAAGTAACAAGCTTTGCGGGAGTTCCATCTTGGATGCTATCCCTACTTCAGCAGGTAATAGAGAAAACTGGTAAGGATAATATTCTTGAAATATGGCAGGATGCAGAAGTCTATTTTCATGGAGGTGTAAGCTTTGAACCATATAGAAATTTATACAACAAATTATTTCCATCAAAAGATTTTAAATATTTTGAAATTTTTAATGCTTCTGAAGGGTTTTTTGGTATTCAGGATCAAAATAGCTCAACAGAGTTATTGTTAATGCTAGATTACGGTATATTCTACGAGTTTATACCAGTAAATGAATCAGAGTCTGAGATTGTTTCTTTAGCAGATGTGAATCTTAATATTAATTATGAAATGGTGATAACTACAAATTCTGGTCTTTGGAGATACAAAATTGGTGATACTATAAAATTTACATGTTTAAACCCATACAGAGTTAAAGTTACAGGAAGAACAAAACATTTCATAAATGTGTTTGGTGAGGAATTAGTTGTTGAAAATGCAGAAATGGCTTTATCCAAAACAACAGAGCTTACTAAGTCTGAAATATCTAATTATACCGTTGGACCAATATTTATGGGTAATAAAATTAAAGGATCTCATGAATGGATAATTGAATTTTCAAAAGAGCCAGATAATATGAATAAGTTTACTGAAATATTGGATTTAAGTTTACAGAGTCTGAATTCAGATTATGAGGCAAAAAGACACAAAGACTCTACCTTAGAGTTACCAAAAATTATAAAGGGGAGAAAAAATCTTTTCTATGATTGGTTAAGATCAAGAAATAAACTAGGTGGACAAAACAAGATTCCGAGACTTTCAAATTCCAGAGAATATATTGAAGAACTTTTGAAGATTAATTAAGAAACAGCTTTAAGATGAGATATGTCTATATTTTGAAGTTTCTGATCAGCATAAACTTTTGTAATCTTTAGCTCTTTAATGTCAGTACTTGGCAAGTTGAACATTGCATCATTTAATATTGCCTCACAAAGAGTCCTTAGACCTCTAGCACCTATTTTAAATTCAAATGCCCTATCAACAATATAGTCAATAGCACTAGGTGTAATAATAAAATCAATATCATCCATTTGAAAAAGCCTTGTATATTGTTTTACAAGAGCATTTTTTGGTAATGTCATAATATCTCTTAATGCGTGTTTTGAAAGGGGATCTAAATGGCACATTACTGGAAGCCTACCAACTATCTCTGGAATTAAACCATATGATCTAATGTCATGAGGATTAACAAATCTTAGAACATTTTTTTCATCATAATTCACAACTTTTTTGGCTGAGGATTTAAAACCAATAGATTGTAAATTAAGCCTTGTACTTATTATTTTATCTATTCCATCAAAAGCACCACCTGCTATAAATAAAATATTTGAAGTGTCTAACTCAATAAACTTTTGATCTGGATGTTTTCTTCCACCCTCAGGAGGTACGTTTACAGTCGTCCCTTCTAATAATTTAAGTAATGCCTGTTGAACCCCTTCACCTGACACATCTCTAGTAATTGAAGGATTGTCACTTTTTCTTGCAATTTTGTCAATTTCATCAATAAATACTATACCATTTTCTGCCTTTTCTACATCAAATTTAGCTGCTTGAAGTAGTTTACTTAATATACTTTCAACATCTTCTCCAACATACCCTGCTTCAGTCAAAACTGTTGCATCAACAATTGCGATCGGGACATTTAAAAACTTAGAAATTGTCTGAGCTAGGAGTGTTTTACCAGTTCCAGTTGGGCCAACCAATAAAAGATTACTTTTTTGAATTTCAATATCATCTGAAAGTTGTCTTTGATTTACTCTTTTATAATGGTTGTAAACTGCAACAGCTAAAGTTTTTTTTGCTTGTTCCTGACCAATTACATGTAAGTCAAGAAAGTTTTTAATTTCTACTGGAGGTTTAAGGTCAACTGTAAAGTCACTTGATTCTTTACTAGACTGATCATCTTTAACAATCATATCTGCCTGAGATATACATATATCACAGATATGAGCATCTAAGCCAGCTATAAGAAGTTTTGTTTGAGATTTTGCTCTTCCACAAAAGGAGCATAATATTTCCTCCTCACTCATATTTATTTATTTAGAACTTCATCAACCATTCCATACTTATGAGCTTCTTCAGCTTTCATCCAATAGTCTCTGTCGCTATCCGCACTAACTTTTTTAAAAGTTTGACCAGAATGTTTTGAGATTATTTTGTAGAGCTCATCCTTTAATTTAAGTATTTCTCTAGCCGTTATCTCTATATCAGTAGCTTGGCCAGATACACCACCTAAGGGTTGATGAATCATAACTCTTGAATGTTTTAAGGCAGATCTTTTACCTTTTTTTCCTGCACATAAAAGAACAGCAGCCATTGATGCAGCACATCCTGTACATATGGTTGCTACATCGGGTTTAATGTATTGCATGGTATCATATATACCAAGACCTGCATACACACTTCCACCTGGTGAGTTTATATACATTTGAATATCTCTAGATGAATCCGTACTCTGTAAGAAAAGTAATTGAGCCTGTATAACATTTGCAACACTATCATTTATTGCTGTTCCCAAAAACATAATGCGATCCATCATTAGCCTTGAAAAGACATCCATCTGAGCAACATTAAGCTGTCTCTCCTCAATAATGTATGGAGTCATACTGCTAACAATTTTCTCATAGTAAGTGGAACTTACTCCATGCTGTTTTGTTGCATATTTCTTAAATTCTTTTGAATAATCCATCTGTATAATTTTAATTCAAAATTAATCAAAAGAAGTCTAAATAAAAGATATATAATGATTATTTAACTTAAGTTTTTCTTATAATTAAATAGTATAATATATTTTGTTAAATTTGCTTTCTGAATTTAGTAATCTGGGTCGAGCACCTTAAATATTAAAATTATGGCAGTAAAAATTAGACTTCAAAGACACGGAAAAAAAGGAAAACCATTTTATTGGATAGTTGCAGCAGACGCGAGATCTAAAAGAGATGGTAAATATTTAGAAAAAATTGGGACATATGATCCAAATCTAAAACCAGCATCAATTGAATTGAACTTTGATTCAGCTTTAAGTTGGTTAGATAAAGGTGCACAACCTACGAATACTGCTAAAGCTATTCTTTCATATACTGGTGTTTTATTGAAAAGGCACTTAGATGGAGGTGTTAAGAAAGGTGCATTTACTGAAGCTGAATCAAAAAAGAGATTTGATGCATGGATGAAAGATAAAAGTGCTAAAATTGAGAAAAAAATTCAAGATGCTAACGCAGCACTTGAGTCAAACAAGAAAGAAGCAAGAGAAAGAGAAGAAGAATACAGAAAGAAAAAGTTAGAAGAAGCAAAAGCTAAAGCTGAAGAAACCCCCGCTGAAGAGGCTCCCGCTGC
>CABZAD010000042.1 GCA_902523665.1 uncultured Bacteroidota bacterium
ATCAACATCAAAATAAAAGTGAACTAATTTAAAATCCTTATTGACAATTCCATAATGTCTTTTTGCCATATGAACAGATGGATATTCATAATAATGGTAATAGACTGCATCTCGAGTCCATTCTTGACTATTTCCTTTTAAAAGTGGAATTAAGCTTTCTCCTTGCATATCATTTGGAATATCTATCATTGCAGCCTCGAGAAAAGTTTGTGCATAATCCAGGTTTTGAACTAACTCATCATTTGTAATACCAGGCTTAATTACATTTGGCCATTTTATTAAAAGTGGTGTTTTGAAAGACTGATCATAGATAAATCTTTTATCAAACCATCCATGTTCACCAAGATAAAATCCTTGATCTGAAGTGTAAACAACAATTGTGTTTTTGTCTAATCCTGTCTCCTCTAAATAATCCAAAACTCTTCCTACATTGTCGTCAACAGAAGATATTGTTGCTAAATAATCTTGCATATATCTTTGGTATTTCCATTTCATCTTTTCAATGTCATTCATTTTTGGCCAATTGTTTTTGAAATCATCATTAATCTTATCAATAGTAATGTCATATTTTCTTCTTTGACTTTCATTCATCCTACCATAGGGTCCATTAAACCTGCCCACACTTGGTGTAGTTGTTGTACCGTCATCTCTAGTATATATCATTTTTGGTTCAACGTCAGACATTATTTCCATGGTCTCAGGTCTAATTTTACTATCATGCATATATTGCATATGTTTTAGAATATTCATTTCAGCAGTTTTAGCAGCAGTACCTCTGTTAGAGTAATCATCAAAAAGAGTTTCAGGCTCTGGAAACTTTTTTTCATAAAACTCAGCAAATTTTTCTGGTGTTGGCCACCAAGGTCTGTGAGGAGCTTTGTGGAGATACATCATTAAAAAAGGCTTTGATTCATCTCTCTTTGATTTGAACCAGTTTAATGTTAGATCCGTTATTATATCTGTTACGTGACCATTTATAATTGTATCCTTGTCTTTTCCTAAAAATAAAGGATTGATGTAACTACCTTGTCCAGGTAGTATTAAAAAATCATCAAAACCTTTTGGATTGTTTCCAAAATGAAGTTTACCAAACATGGCTGTCTGATAGCCTGCTTTTTGAAATAATTGAGGAAATGTAATCTGACTATCATCAAATTTTGCCAAATTATCAATCTTACCATTAATATGACTATGTTTTCCTGTTAGTATAACTGCTCTTGAGGGAGCACATATTGAGTTGGTTACTGAAGCATTTGAGAACAAAATACCATCATCAGAAATTCTATCAATATTTGGAGTATCTATTAGTCTATTATCGTAGGCACTTATTGCCTGATATGCATGATCATCTGACATTATAAATAGAATATTGGGTCTATTATCTGTTTCAAATGAACAACTTGAACTTAAAAAGACAAAACTTACAACAATGATATTTTTTAATGACTTTCTCATATAATTTGATTATTTTGATAAATAAATTTAATGTTTTTATAATGATTAGATTATTGTCATTAGTATTTATTTTTAGTCTATTTATTCAAACTTGTTCTAAAGAGAATAAAAACGATAAATATAACTTTGTAATAATTTTTGTTGATGACCTAGGATATGGTGACCTAGGCAGTTACGGCCATCCAACTATCAAAACACCAAATCTAGATAGGATGGCGTATGAAGGACAGAAATGGACTCAGTTTTATTCTGCTGCATCAGTTTGCACTCCAAGTAGAGCTGGACTTTTAACTGGTAGGCTTCCAATTAGGAACGGAATGATGGGAAAGAATCATGGTGTTTTTTTCCCAGATTCTCAAAATGGAATTCCAACTAATGAAATTACAATACCTGAAGAACTAAAAAAACAAGGATACAAAACTGCAATTATTGGAAAATGGCACCTTGGTCATAAAGAAGAATATCTTCCACTTAATCATGGTTTTGATTATTTCTTTGGAATTCCATATTCAAATGATATGAATAAAATTGAATTACATGAAAATGTTAAATCTAATATTCGATACCCAAATTATTGGAAACAATATGAGCTCAAAAAACTTAATTCAGATAATTACAATATTCCTTTAATTGAAAATTATGATATAATTGAAAGACCGGTTGATCAAACCAAAATTACTTCCAGATTTACAAAAAAAGCAATTGAATTCATACAAAATAATAAAAATGAAGAATTTTTCTTGTATCTAGCTCATCCACTTCCTCATATTCCTCTTTATGCAGGTGATAATTTTTTAGGAAAAAGTAAGAGAGGTTTATATGGTGATGTTGTTGAGGAAATTGATCATGGAGTTGGACTGATAATAAATGAAATAAAACAAAATAACCTTGAAGACAACACAATAATAATCTTTACATCTGATAATGGACCATGGCTCCCCTATGAGACTCATGGTGGCTCAGCAGGTATTTTGAGAGAAGGAAAAGGAACAACATGGGAAGGTGGCTTCAGAGTCCCTGGAATTTTTTGGGGAGGTAAAATTAAACCTGGTATAATTGATGATATAGGCTCGACACTTGATTTGTTTCCAACTATACTATCACTTTCTGAATCTAAATTAGATGAAGAAAAAATTATTGATGGATTTGATATAAAAGAAACTTTGTTTCGCGGTGAACCATCGCAAAGAGATGTTATATTTTATTACAGGAATAGAGAAATTTTTGCAGTAAGATATGGGGAATATAAAGCGCACTTCATAACCCAAGGAGCCTACAACTATCCTGAACCTAATCAAAAGAAATACTTGAATGAACCACTTTTATTTAATTTAGAAAATGATCCTTCAGAAAAGTATAATATTTATGATGAAAATCAAGGAGTAATCAATGAAATAAATTTAATTTTAGAAGAACATTTTAAGAACTTAACTCCATATAAAGATCTTTTAGAAGATAGATCGGGTGCTGAATTTTAAACAGAATAAAAAATGAAAAAAATAATACTTTTAGTCTTGGCTTTGTTTTTACTAGGCAATTACAATTCAGTTGAAATAAGGCCAAATATTATTTGGTTAGTTGCTGAAGACCAATCCGTAAATTTCTTTCCGATGTATGGAGATGAAACAATTGATCTTCCAAATCTGTCATCTTTAAGAAAAGATGGAATTCTTTATGAAAACGCATACAGTCCAGTTCCAGTATGCGCACCAGCAAGAAGCTCCATTATTACTGGAATGTACCCTACTTCATTGGGTACTCATAATATGAGAACTTATGCTGAATTTCCTCAGCCAAAACCAAGTAAGGATATAATCAACTACTCACCAGTTCCAGTTAGTAACGTAAAAATGTTTACTGAATATCTCAGAAAAAATAACTATTACACATCAAATTATGGAAAAGAAGATTATAATTTTAAAAAAACTGATGGATCCTGGGATTATAGCTGTACTGGCGTAAGTTGTTCCCAAAAGTTAGAACCATTATGGAGAGAAAGTAAAAGAGATCAACCCTTTTTTGCCGTATTTAATTTTGGAATTACACATGAATCTCAAGTTTGGTCACAAGGGGATAAAGAATTGTATGTTAATCCTGATGAAATTAATGTACCTCCTATTTTTCCTGATACTGCTGAGGTTAGAAAAGATTTGGCTGTAAATTATTCAAATCTTATAAGATTGGATAAACAAATAGGTGAAATTATAGATTTA
>CABZAD010000043.1 GCA_902523665.1 uncultured Bacteroidota bacterium
GAAGCTTCATTTACGATTGATTAGTTTAAATAAAACTATCACTAAAATGAAAAGATTTTTTTTATTATTTTTTATTATTATTAGCTGCTCTTCAAATAGTGAAAGCTTTATATTAAAGTCTGTTACAGTTAAAGATTTTAAAGAATTTATAAATGATTCTGATTATATAACTGATGCAGAAAGATACGGATGGTCAATTGTACAAACAGACGTATACAACTATCAAGTTGTTGAAGGGGCAAATTGGAAAAGACCAGATGGAATTAATAAATCCATTGACAGTCTACCCGTGACTCAAGTAAGTTATAATGATGCAATTGAGTATTCAAAGTGGGCTGGTGTAAAAATACCAACATATGAGCAATATTGGAATATAGTTGGTAATGATGATAGGTTAATCGTATCAGATAATTTATATCCAATTTTACCAACTGCTAATGTTAATATAGTTGGAAATGTATGGGATATTACAGAGCCAATTAATTCAGATCAAGTAAGGTTAGCAGGGGGATCACTTTTTTGTTCAATTGACACTTGTCATGGAACCCAAATGGATAGAGAATTATATGTTGATAAAGAAACTGGTAATATTCATATTGGATTTAGTATTTTAACAGAATAAATGAAATATACACCAAGTAAAATTAATAGGTGGATGCTTACAAAGCTGCCTGCAGCCTGGTTATCTGGAGTTAGACTTACTTTAATTAATGAAGATAAATGTGAAGTTAAAGTAAGGTTTAAATGGATTAATCAAAATCCTTACAGGTCTATGTTTTGGGCAGTTCAAGGGATGGCAGCTGAATTAACTACAGGTATGCTTCTTACAAAATCTATTCAAGATTCAAATACTAACATCTCAATGCTTCTTGTAAGTAACAAATCAAATTTTTATAAAAAAGCAGTAGGTAAAATTACATTTACTTGTAACGAAGGTGAAATAGCTAAACAATTAATCAATTCGACCATTAATAATATTTCCTCTAAGGCATGGCTTAAGGCTAAGGGATATGATGAGGATGGAGACCTAGTCTCTGAATTTGAATTTGAATGGTCTTGTAAAAAAAGAAAAAATGGATAAATACTTTTATAATAAATTAAATATGCCTGTAATTGCGGCACCTCTATTCTTAATTTCAGGTCCAAAGCTTGTAATAGAATGTTGTAAAAAAGGAATAGTTGGAACTTTTCCAGCACTAAATCAAAGAACCTCAGAAGGTTTTGAAGAGTGGGTAATTCAGATTAAGGATGAACTTTCAAAATTTGAGAGTGAGACTGGAATAAAACCTGCTCCATTTGGAGTAAATTTAATTGTTCATCCCTCGAATATTCGAGTTAAGGCAGATTTAGATATTTGTGTTAAGCATAAAGTTCCGTTAATTATAACATCATTAGGCGCTGTTCCTGATATTGTAAATGCAATTCATAGCTATGGTGGATTAGTATATCATGATATTATAAAAAAAAGGCATGCAGAAAAAGCTGCTGAAGCAAATGTTGACGGATTAGTTCTTGTTACTGCAGGAGCTGGTGGTCATGCAGGATTAAAGAATCCTATGGCAATGATCTCATTGATAAAAAGTTTCTTTAACAAGACTATTATTTTGTCGGGAAGTATATCAAACGGAAGGGATATTGCTTCTGCGCTTCAAATGGGTGCTGATATTGCATATATGGGTACAAGATTTATTAACACTAAAGAAAGCATGGCAGAAGAGGGTTACAAAGATATGATTATAAATTCCTCAGCTGAGGATATAGTATATACAGCAGCGGTATCTGGAGTGCATGCTAATTTTTTAAGGCCAAGCCTTGAGGCTATGGGAGTAACTGAGGAAGTTTGGAATGATTCTAAAAAATTAGATTTTGGAAAAGATTTGGCTGAGGCTGAGGCAAAAGCCTGGAAAACAATTTGGTCTGCAGGTCATGGAGTAAGTTCAATTGATGACAATCCAGCATGTAGAGATTTGATAGATAAATTGAAAGCTGAGTTTATTGATTCAATTGAAAGTCAAAAGGCTAATCTTAACTTTAGTGAAAATAATTATTAACTAACTAATGACTTAATTACAGATAATCCGAAGATTGCAGCAGTCTCAGATCTTAATCTGCTATTACCGAGTGTTACCTCTTTAATATTCTGTTTTTTTGCAAGTTTAATTTCTTCATCAGAAAATCCACCCTCAGGTCCAATCATAAGGCAAATATTCTTTTGAGTAAATAGTTCTCTTTTAATTTTATTAGATGTTTTTAAATTAGCCATAAACAATTCATCTTCATTTTCTATTATAAAATTTTCAAAAGTTTTAATTGAATTAATAATTGGTTTGAAAAATTGATTGGATTGTTTTAAGGAACTTATTAAAATTCTCTCTAATCTGTCCATGTTGACTTTCTTTTTTTCTGAATATTCACATACTAATGGTGTAATTTGGCTGATTCCCAGTTCTGTTGACTTTTCTACAAACCATTCAAACCTGGATACATTTTTTAAGGGGGATAGTGCGATGTGAACAGAAGGAGAAGTTGACTCAAATTTTTCAATTCTATTAATTTTAACTTTTATTTTCTTTCCTATTTCGATTATTTCTGCATTGCATAAATAACCAAATCCATTAGTTATCATAATGCTATCACCAATATTCTTTCTAAATGATCTACTAATATGTTTGCTGTCAATCTCATTCATGACTACGTATTTGTCATTTGCTCTATAATTTGAAAAAAATAAATCCATTAGAAAGAGAGTCTAGGCGACGGGGATGATTTTAGGTTTGACTTAAGTGAGTTTTTATACTTTAAATATCCAACAATTCCAATCATTGCTGCATTATCTGTAGAAAATTGAAGTTCAGGAATAAATATTTTCAAGTCATTATCATTTGAATATTTTTCCAATCTCTTTTTCAGATAACTATTAGCAGAAACACCCCCACCAAAAAC
>CABZAD010000044.1 GCA_902523665.1 uncultured Bacteroidota bacterium
TTTGTATGAAATAGCATTTGAAAAATTAAATAATCTAAATTCACTCAATCCTAATTCACAAATTGAGTTTAAAGAATATTATACAATCTTAGTGGATATATTTAGAGAATACCTTGAATCTCAAGTAAAAATTCCAGCTATGGAAAGTACTTCAAGGGAATTAATTGTCAGAATTAATATGTTAAAGGATAGTGGGAACTATAATTTTGATAAAAAGCAAATTGATAAGCTTGAAGAATTGTTTACAAAATCAGATTTAATAAAATTTGCCAAGTCACTACCTACTAAAAGTGATATAAATCTTGATTTAATTACTATCAGAAATTTTATTAATTCAACCGAAAAAATATATAACGAGAAGTATGAAAAAATTCAAGAGCCTGAGGTTGTGGATCAAAATATTAATTTCATAGAATACATAAAAAAATTCTTAAAATACTCACTGGTTTCGATTACAACTATCCTGATTCTGTGTGTTTTAATTTTTGGATATTATCCAGTTAGAGATACCATACTTTTCAACCCAACAAAGAAATTACTTGATAAGGAATGGTTCACCAGTCAATATGGCTCTCCTCCAATTGAATTAAACACTCCATTAATTCTTGAAAGAGTTATTGACAGCATTGATTTAAATAAATTTCAGATGGGTAGATTCGATGATAATTTTTATTTATCCTTGGATTTTACTGATGTTGTTCAAACTGAAAATTCAGTCAATTTAGATTTAATAAAAAATGGACTTATCAATGAGTTCCAGGTGTTAGGTTCTAAAAATATCTTAGTTAAAGATGACCAATTTACTGTTAAATCAGGAGATACAGCTCTTAGGTTATATGGCAGTCTTGATATTGAGTTTAACAATGATCTTTATAGGTCAAATTTTACCTCAATTATTTTGCCGTATGACAGGAAGACTATAAAACTTATAATTGTATACAGGGATGAAGATAGGTATGCTAGTGATATTGAGTCAAGAATCCTTGAGAGTTTTGACATAATAAAAGAATTGTGATGTTTAAAGATTTATATTTTGCTGATCCAGAGTATCTATTAATTGCTATTATAATCCCAGTAGCAATATTATTTTGGTATAGATTTGGTAAGTTGACTCAAGCAACATTAAAACAATCATCTTTGTCTTTATTAAAGCTAAATAAATCATTTATATCAAGGATAAGACCACTTTTGAATATAATTAGAATTTTAGTGATCCTTCTCCTAATCCTTGCAATATCAAGGCCCCAATCTAAGTCAACATCCAAAAGAATAAAATCATCTAGGGGAATAGATATAGTGATGGTTATAGATATTTCATCTAGCATGTTATCAAAAGATCTTAAACCAGATAGATTATCTGCTTTAAAAAATGTAGCTTCTAATTTTATTGATGATAGACCAAATGATAGAATAGGATTAGTTGTTTATGCTGCAGAAAGTTATACAAAGACACCTGTTACAACCGATAAATTAATTTTGAAACAATCATTATCAGAAATCAACTATGAATCTCTACTTGAGGATGGAACAGCAATTGGTATGGGACTTTCTACTGCTGTTAACAGGCTTAAAGAAAGCACAGCTAAAAGTAAGGTGATTATCCTACTTACTGATGGGGTTAATAATTCCGGATTTATTGATCCACGAATTGCTGCTGAGCTTGCCTCTGAATATGAGATTAAGACCTATACAATTGGTTTAGGAACAAATGGTAGAGCGCTGGCTCCAGTTTCTATATTACCTAATGGGGATTTCCAATTTAGTTTAACAAAAGTTGAAATTGATGAAGACCTTTTAAGATATATTTCTGAAAAAACATCAGGTAGATATTTTAGAGCAACAGATAACCTAGAACTTCAAAATATTTATGATGAGATAAATAAATTAGAGAAAACAGAAATTACTGAAACTATATTCACTAATATTTCAGAAAAATATAGACCACTGGTTTTAATAGCTTTTATGCTATATGCTATAGAAATATTTTCAAGAAAATCAATATTTAAGAGTTTTATATAATGTATCAATTTGACAATCCAAATTTTCTATATCTGACGTTAATAATTCCTTTCTTAATGTTGATTAACTTTTTTTACATGTCCTGGAGAAAAAAAATTCAAGACTCATACTCAGATTCAGAATTATTAGAAATTATAAGTCCAAACCGATCAAATTTTAAACTTAATTTAAAATTGATTTTGGAGTGTCTAGCAATATTATTATTATCAATAGGCCTAGCAAATCCAAAAATTGGAACTGAATTAAATTCTATTAATAGAGAAGGGGTAGATATAGTTTTCGCTATAGATGTCTCAAAAAGTATGCTTGCAGAAGATGTAGCGCCTAATAGACTACTAAGGTCTAAAAGAATAATCTCTGAGATAATAAATTCATTAAATTCTGATAGAGTAGGAATAGTTGCATATGCTGCTCAAGCAATTCCTCAAGTTCCCTTAACTACAGATTTTGCATCTGTAAAAAATTTCTTGCAAATTATTGATACTGACATGCTATCATCTCAAGGCACATCCATTGATTCTGCTTTAAATCTGTCTGCAAACTTTTTTGATCAAAATTCAGAAACAAATAGAGTGCTTATCTTACTCTCTGATGGTGAGGATCATGATGATATTCCTGAGAGCCTAATCAATTTAATAATTGAAAATAATATAAATCTTATATCAATTGGAGTTGGACAAGATAGTGGCTCAACAATTCCTATAAAAGTTAACGGTAGAATTGATTCATATAAAAAAGACAGTAATGGTGAAGTTGTAATTACTAAAAGAAATAGTGAAATTTTAAATAAAATAGCTAGTTCATCTGGAGGAGAATATATTGATGGAAATATTACTGAAGAAGCATTAGAAAATGTTAAAGTTAAGCTTGATAATATAGATAAGTCAGAGTTTGAGACATCTCAATTTGTTGAGTAT
>CABZAD010000045.1 GCA_902523665.1 uncultured Bacteroidota bacterium
CAATAAATTCAATAGTATTGTCTGTTATGTAATCGGTTAGATACCCATCACTTTTAAAAAATTCACCATTATGTTCCAACTCTGCATTAAAATATTCACCGATGTGACCAGAACAATATCCTATAAATTCATCAAAACCTCTTGAGTTTGGATGATATGGATATTGTTGTCCATTGTGCCATTTACCAAAAAACCCTGTTTTGTAGTTATTCTCTTTGAAATAATCAGAAATTAGCTTTTGATCAAGATTAATTCTCTCACCTCCCTCTGAGACATCTGTAACTCCAGTTCTTGGATGATAATTACCAGTTAAAATCTCAGATCTTGTAGGAGAACAAACAGGACTTACATAAAATGAATTAAAAAGAGATCCTGTATCTGCAAGATCATTCAAATTTGGTGTTTTTAAAACAGGATTTCCTGTTAACTCCAAATCACCCCAGCCTTGATCATCAGTTAAAATAATAATAAAGTTAGGCCTTTCACTTATCTTAGAGCATGAGACAAATAAAGAGAATGTAAGGAACAATATTAGACTGTTTCTCATAATTACAATTTAGTAAATAAATTTATAAATTGTTAGTCTAAATTTAAATTTGAGCACTTTGAAAATGTTGTATCTACGGTGTTACGTGACTTAAATAACCAACTATCTTTTGCTTGAAAAAAAATGTCTTTTTCAGCCTCCTCAACTACTATTTGAGTTCCGTTTGCAAGATTATATGTTACTCTAAGGGGATTTTTTTGAATAATTTCATATTTGACTTTGTGATCTTTTAAGTCGTAGACCTTACCATATTTTACATCTGCCTCAACAACTTTTGAAGTATGATTAATAATATTCATACTGAACCAAGCATTAAATAATGTACAGGTTTCAGTGTTATCAACGAAGTACATGACAGTATGGCCTTTCTCTGGGCTAAAGTTTTTTACGAAAGAATATTCTGATGGATCAACTTGATCAATTGATTTGTTTGATGACTCGATAATATCTACTCTTACAAAGACTTTGCCCTCTACCTGATCATAAAACAAAGAAATGTCTTCTTTAGAACAAGAGATTAGAATTAAAGCAATTATAAGTGTTAAAAAAGAATTATATAGTTTAAGCATCTCCAAAACTATTAATAAATTAAATTATTATATCTTAACAAAAAGCTAATTAATTATTAAGAATCATTATTATAAATATCTCCTAATATTAATTCTTGCAGCAGAATCAATATACATATTACCATATGTTCTAGCTAGAGTTTTTAGGCCAACTTTTTTAGATGTATTTGACCTATCAAATCTAGAGCTCGGAACATTATTTTCAACATATGGGACTGTCGCCTTTCTTTCTTATTTATTTGGTGGTGTTTTAGCAGACAAATTTTCTCCAAAAAAGTTACTTTCATTTTCTTTAATATTTACCTCTTTTGGAGGGTTTTATATGATGAGCTATCCATCTTATTTTTCACTCCAATTGCTATACGCTTATTGGGGTTTTACCACTGTTTTTCTTTTTTGGGCTCCAATGATTAAAGCAACTACAGTTATTGGGGGACTAAAGAAACAAGGAAAGACTTTCAGCTTTTTAGATGCTGGAAGAGGAATTGTCGCCTCATCAATTGGTTTAATAGGAGTTTTAATCTTTTCTCTCGTAGTCATAGGTGACATATCTGATTCAACAACAAATGAGAAGCAAGAGGCATTTAGATATGTAATTGCAGCATCCTCAGCAATTGTTTTCTTAACTGGAGTTATTGTATATTTTTCTTTAAATATTAAGGTTAAAGATGTTGCTAATATTGGAGATTTTAGCGATATGAAAAATCTTGTAAAATCAAAATCTGTAATATTAATTGGATTAATAATTTTAACAGCATACATGGGTTATAAAATAACTGATGTATACTCTCTATATGCATCAGAAATAATGTTATTTGACGAAATAGAAGCTGCAAGAGTTGGAGCACTTCAACAGTATCTTAGACCACTTGCGTGCATTTCAGTAGCTTTTTTTGCAGATAAATCTGGTAATATTAATGTAATTATAGCAGGTTTTGTAATAATGTTAATCGGTGCAATCTTATTCGCTAGTGGTATTATTGTTGCTGGTCTAAACTCATTATTTATACTATCACTAATTATTGTAGCTGTTGGTACATATATTATAAGAGGCCTTTATTTTTCCATACTCAGGGATGGTGGAATTCCACTAGCTTTAAGTGGAACGGCAATAGGTATAGTCTCGATTATTGGATATACACCAGATATTTTTGCTACTCCTTTATACGGTTATTTATTAGATACATATAAAGGAATTAAAGGGCATCAATTAGTTTATTTAACTCTTGCATTGTCATCTCTAATAGGAATTTATGTAAGTTTGAAATTCAAAAAAATAAATAATTAACTTTAATGAAACTAAAATAATTAACTATGAAAAAAATATTTATAATATTAATATCAATTGGGATGATTTCATTCTCATGTGAAAATCAGGATAACTCTCCTGTAGTTATAGGATTCAGCACTGGAGAAAACGGTGAAAGATCAGATATAACATTAGAATCTGATGTTGCTGATGTGTGGGTAGAGTATTTAAACGCTCATAATGATAGAGACTATGCAAAAATATCTGAAATGAATTCAGAGAATATCGAAGTTTGGGGTCCAGCTGGTCAATATATCAAAGGAAGTGAAGCTCACATTGAGTTTCTCAAAGAATGGGTTGCAGCTACTGATGTAAAATGGACACCTCAGTGGTTCATTAATAATACCG
>CABZAD010000046.1 GCA_902523665.1 uncultured Bacteroidota bacterium
TAAATATGAGTAAATCGTTTGTTGTATTTATAGTTATACTCTCTATGATTGTAGTTTTAGGTTCTATTGTTTATGACTACATGACTTCCAAAAATGACTAAAAAGATTATAATTATTGGCTCAGGTTTTTCATCAATTTCAGCAGCAACATATCTTGCTGATATTGGATATGATGTAACAATACTTGAAAAAAATAGTTCCTTTGGCGGACGTGCTAGAAATTTTAAAGCCCAAGGATTCACATTTGACATGGGGCCTTCATGGTATTGGATGCCAGATGTTTTTGAAAAATATTTTAATGACTTTGACAAGTCTGTTACTGATTATTATAATCTTAAGAAATTAAATCCTGCCTACAGAGTCTACTTTGGAAAAAATGATTTTATTGAGATTGAAGATAATCTTGAAAAAATCAGTAAAACTTTTGAGAAAGTTGAGAAAGGTGCATCAAAAAACCTTTTAAAATTTATGACCGAAGCTAAGAATAATTATTCAGTTGCAATGGAAAAGGTCGTTTACAAACCTGGTAAATCAATTTTAGAATTAGTTACTCCTGGAACTATTAAAAGGTTGAGATACTTTACAACAAATATTAAATCAGAGGTTAGTAGATATTTTAAAAATAATAAGCTACGTCAAATAATGGAATTCCCTGTTTTATTTCTTGGTGCTAAACCAGAAAACACTCCTGCTTTTTATAATATAATGAATCATGCTGATTTAGGCTTGGGTACCTGGTTCCCAGAAAAAGGAGGTATGCATAAAGTTGTTGAGTCAATGATTAAACTTGCAAAAGAAAAAGGGGTAAATTTTAAATCAGATCAAAATGTAGATGAGATAATAGTTAGTAATAAAAGAATTAAAGGTGTCATTTCAAATGGCAAAGAATTTCCTGCAGATATTGTTATTAGTGGAGCTGATTATAATCACACCGAGAAACTAATTCCTAGTCATTTAAAAAATTATGATGATTCATTTTGGGATAAAAAAGTTTTTGCACCTTCTTCACTTCTATTTTACATAGGCTTAAATAAAAAAGTAAAAAAATTACCTCATCATAATTTATTCTTTGATGTTGACTTTAATAAACATGCTTCTGAAATATATGATAATCCAAAATGGCCTGAATCTCCACTTTTCTATCTGAATTTCCCTTCATTAAGTGACAAAAGCATGGCACCGGATGGTTGTGAAAATTGTTTTATACTAATTCCAATTGCTCCTGACCTAGAAGATAAAGAAGAAATAAGAGAAAAATATTTAAATATTGTTCTAAAAAGAATAGAGGATATCTCAGGCGAAAAAATCATTGATAATATTATTTATCAAAAATCATTTTGTGTTAAAGACTTTATAGATGATTATAACTCATACAAAGGAAATGCTTATGGGTTAGCAAACACATTATTTCAAACCTCAATCTTTAAACCAAAGATGAAAAGCAAGAAAATAAAGGGACTATATTTTACTGGACAGCTAACTGTTCCAGGTCCTGGAGTTCCACCATCTTTAATATCAGGAAAAATAGTATCTAGTGAAGTTATAAAGGATTACCCGAATCTATAAATTCATTTGTCTGCATTATTTCAATTATTATGTCTGAAATAATCATTTGAATTTCTTCTAATGATAAAATAGCTTGATTTTTTATAAATTGAAATGGTAGGTTTCTTTTCTTGACTGAACATATTCCTATTTCTTTTATCTGAATGTTTACATCATTCATCCCAAACAAATATTTATAAAAAAGTAACTGGAGTAGATATGAATATTTATGGTCTATTTTTACTTTATCAATATTTCTAATATCTAATACTCCTGAATTAATATTACCAGATTTATAATCAATTATTCTAACCTCTTCATTGAACATATCAGTTCTGTCAATTATCCCTTTAAGCTTTACATTTTGATTTTTTATCTTCAAATTATATTCTAGTTTCTTTTCTAAAGAAATTATTTTGATCCTAGCATTTTGATTTTTTATTTGGTCCAACTCAAAATTAAGTGTGTTTTCAATATACTCTTTTACTACCTCAATAAATATAAAATTTTTTCCTCTAGGCTCCCTTGAATAGAGTTCAATAAATGTATTGATTGATTCATTTTGTAATTGATTTTTCATAAAATTAATATCACTAGCATCAAGGGTTTTACCAATTAAAGGTTTGTAGAGTTTTTCAATTACTCTATGGATAAGGGTACCTTGATCCATATAGTTTAAGTATTTTGATTCATCTTTATTATCAATTCCGAGTATTTTTTGCTCATAGAATAAATATGGATTCTTGATAAAAAGTGACAATGAAGATACGGATATTCCCTCAGACAATATGCTTTCGATTTTTTTGGAAATTAAATCGTCCTTTATAATTTTTACTTCCTCATCTTCAGATATAATAAGATTTTGTTGAGTCAATTTTTTATTAATGACTTTAGATCCGGAACTTAACATTTTAATCTGCTTAATAAATCTACTTTCCTCTCCACTCCCAAAAGAATTTATGCTTGAATCATAAATTAAGTGAACTTGCTTGGCCTTATCAATTATTTTATAAAATATATCTGAGATCTTTTTTTCTTGTTCATTTTGTGATAAGCTTTCAAATTTCTTTTTTTCAGAATCCGATATAGCAGAGTGATTTAATTTTA
>CABZAD010000047.1 GCA_902523665.1 uncultured Bacteroidota bacterium
CTACTATATCAGTATTTATGTTATCGTTAATGTCTTGTAACACAGTTAAATATGCAAAAGAAGAAAATCTTGTGAATGTTGTTGAACCAATTGAAAGAAGTGAATATCCTGATACTGAAAATGAGTTTTATTCAATACAAAATGTTATCGGTAAGGACATGACTATTAATAGAGCTGAGGCTCAAATGTCTGCAAAGACCGAATTATCATTAAAAATTCAAACTGCAATTAGTGCTATCGCCAGACAACAATTGTCTTCATTAAGTGATGGAGTAAATGCTAAACAAACACAAAATGCATTTGATCAAAGGGCTTTATCAACCTCAGAGCTGTCTATAGCAAAGGTTATGCTTGTTGATACAAAACTCCTTCGTGATAGAGAAAGTCAGAATTATGATTATTGGGTAGTTTATAAAGTACTTTTAGATGATGTTGTTGAAATTATCAATCAATCTGATCTTGGTATCTCTGTAAATTCATTAGATCTATTAAAGAATCAATAAGTTAAAAACTTATTTTTAATTGATAAAATGAGACACAATGTTGCCTTACTTTTTTTAGTTGCCACCTCCTCATTAGTTTCTCAAATATCTGGTTTTACAAACTCAGGATGCTTAAATGACTTAAATGCGCTATATTACTATGAAGAAACCTTATCGGCTGAAGAATTAAAAAATTTTAGCTTAAATGATGAAACACAAATTAGATTAAAGGATGGGTTAACAAGTCAAATTATTTCATTTATTCAAACTAAATCTAGTTTAAATTTATCCTCCTCAAGAGTTCAAGGTAATTTTACAGCATCTTCAGTTTTTAACTCATTCTCTCAATCTGATTCTAATGCAATTATTTTTAACCCAAGTTTTTCACTTTGTAAAATCGAGAATGATTCTGAGTATATATATAAAGTATATGTCTATGTAACCAAAAAATCATTTGATAGACTTGCTATTTCTTATTTTAAATCATTGACAGAAAGGCTATCATATAGTTTAGATGTCAATAAAAGTTTCTATCAATCTAACCCAAGCTATGACTTTGTTGATGAAATAATCAATTTAGAAGAAGGTACTAAAATGCTAGACTCATATTTTGGTTTAATGATCTCTCTAACTGTTGATCAAGAATTAATAAGCTCATATTTTAAACTAAACTCTGATATTGAAAATTTTGCAAATGAAATTAATAGTCTTGAAAATAATTTGATTAGAGTAAATAGTTATTTGGATAATATTAATTATAATGAAGCCTACAACTTATTGATTAATCTAGATACAAAGTACCCCTCAAATCCTTCAGTAGAAGAGAAAAAAGATAGATACAATAGATTAGTTGAATTAGCAAGACAAGACAAATTAAGTGAGTATAAAAACAACTCATCACTTTACAATAATTTTTCAATAGAATTAGGACTTAATAGTGCTCTTCTTAATAGTTATTCTGGTAATGCAGGCAATCTAAGCTTTAACAACAACTCTTACACTGATAGGTTTTACTCATATTTAGAATCAAGATTTACTTTCAATAATAGACAACTTAACTATGGGATTGGTCCATACCTTAAGTTTCATTTTTCAAAACTTCTATTTGTATTAAATGATAAAGAATACTATTTTCCATTTTCTGATTCTTTTAGTGAAATAGGACTTTGGGGTCAATACTTTATTAAAAATTCTAATGGAGTTAATGTTTCATCAATTTCTTTAGGTGTCGGAAAACTCTTAGAATCCTTTAAAACAGAGGCAGGTCAAGAAATTTCTTTTAATTCTTATTCGCCAGGACTTAACATCTACTTAAAGGATAAACCATCAAAGTCATACAGAAGATCAATTTCTTTTAGATATAATATTATTCACGGGGTAAAACAATACTCTTATAGTTCATTCTCTGTTGGATACTCATTTAATTTTAAAAGCGGACGTAAAATTTCTGATTCTCAAAAAACTAGTTTGGATAGAGAATTTAAATTATTTAAATAGTTATTTTAACTAAATTTGATTAGAAACAGTTTATATATGAATAAATATATATATACTTTATTATCTTTTTTAATCATTTTTTCCTGTACTTCTGACGGCCTTCTTGTTGTTGAACCTGAAGCTCCAACTCCTCGTTTCACACTCTCAGTTACAGCTGGAGCTGGCGGTACGGTCACCCCTACCTCAGGAACTTATGATTCTGGTTCCACAGTTATATTAACTGCAAATGCTAATTCTGGATTTACTTTTAATTCATGGTCAAATGGATCAACAGCTAATCCTCTTACTATTTTAATTGAATCAAACACATCTATTAGTGCATCTTTTACTGCTGC
>CABZAD010000048.1 GCA_902523665.1 uncultured Bacteroidota bacterium
AGTAAGGCATTAAATAATATGAAAGTTGAAGAATCTATTCAAGAAATTCAGATTAACATTGAAAAATTAGGAAATCATTTAAAAGCTTATTTAACTTATCATGAAAAATTAGGAAATAGTCTAAGCACTGTTGTTAATCACTACAATGTAAGTAATAAGGAATTTAAAAAAATTGACAAAGACATAACCAAGTTAACATCAAACAGGGCTAGTATAGGAATAGAAACTGAAAGTCTAGAAAGACCATTAATAGAGGATTAAAAAAAAGCCTCCCATTTGGAAAGCTTATTTAGTTGCCTTAAGCAACACACAACAAGCAAATATAATGATTTTTATCAACTTGACTTTAAGAAAATCAAAAAGTCCGCTATTGCATTCTTAATAATATCTAAATCTTCAGTAAAATGATTAATCATAATACTAAAAACATATAGCTTTCTTTTATTAGTAATTATATAGCCCGAATAGTTATGATTATTTTTTAAAGTACCTGTTTTTCCCCAAACAAAATCTTCTTCATTCTGAATTATATAGTTTTCAGGAAATATCTTTTTTATTCTATCAAAACCAATTAATTTATAAATATCAAGTAAAGATAAAATTACTGATTTAGGTGTGACTAAGTTATATCTTGACAAACCAGATCCATCAAATAATTCAATTTGTTCTGAAATATCTTGAATTAATTTTACCCCTTTGTCTACTGAAATAGTATCATTTAATCGAAAAGAAATATTTGCAGCTATACTTTCTGAAATTAAATTATCAGAATCTTTTAGTATAGCAGAGTATATTTCATTCACTCGAGTACTATTTAATGAACTATAATCTTTTAATTCGTTTTTTTTGAATTCTACTTTATTTCCAAGAGAATTTTCTAGCAAGCTAATGGTATTTTTTCTTGATGTTATAAATGGAGAATATATTGTATCTCCAAATTTTATCAAAGAGGGATTTATTAAAAATTTATTTTCTGTTTCAGTTCTATGTATTTTCTTCTTTTGATCAAAATCAAAGATAATTTTGTATCTATCAGGAGTGACTTCTATTTCTCCATTAGAATTTTTTATTATTTGTACTACATTTCCATAAATCGGCATCTCTGACCTTTCAGCTTGGTAATAACTATTATAATCATCCCAGGCCCAGCCTGGTCCATATTTATTAAGTTCAATTTTTGGAGTGTGGTATACTATGTGTTTAAATTTCTTTAAAAATTTTGCTAAATCTTTATCTCTATATTTTGGATGTAAAAGTAATGGATAACCTGTTGGTGAAATTTTCAAAGTATCATTTGAAACTTTATAATTTATAACAGGTATAGAGTCTCCATAGTGTATTGAACCCAGTAATGTTGAAATTTTAACATTAGAAGCTGGAGTCATATAGATATCAATTCCTGACCCAACAATCTTTTTTTCCTTATCTATTCGCTTAACTGCAATTGAAACTATACTTCCATTTAAATCATCATTATTAGATATCCACCTATCAATTTTTTTACTAGATATCTGAGAGAATAGACTTGAGGAGAAAAATATTAAAAGGATTATTTTTTTCATTGTGGCAAGTTAAATAAAAAGAGATACATAAAGAATTTCGCAAAATCTAAAGAAATTTTTAAATTCTTGAATGTAGTAAATAATAAATATTTATTTTTTTTTTAATTTTTTAAACTAAATAACATATTAATAATTTGAACAGATAATATTATGAAAGTAGCATATATTTTTAAAACAAACATGGCTTCTACATTTCAATTAGCAACTATGATTTTGCCTCAATTAGAACAGAATACTCAGGGGGTTGAAGTAGTGGGTATGTTCTTTTTTGACGAAAACGCAAATGTGTTGAGAAAAGGTAATGAAACTGGAGAACGACTAAATAAAATAGCCAAGGAACATGGAATGTTAATAATGGCTTGTAACCAATGTGCTCTTAGAAGAGATTTAGCTGATGGGGATTTTGACCAATGTGGTACTGGAAATGTTCAACCCAAAAATATGATTGAAGTGGGTCAGGTAGGTTGTTTCCCTCAATTATATAGTTCATTGGGAGGTAATATGCCAAATTTGGTAATAACACTGTAAATATAAATTACTATATCAGATTATTTAATAGCCTTAACATAAGATTTTTGTCCCCCAACAACAGGAAGCTTCAACGAGGTGGAATTTAAATCCACAGTTAAGATTGTACCTGGTTCAGGATGTAAGGTGAATTCCTGGTCACTAGAAAAAATCATTAATCCTATTTGCTGACCTTTTTTTA
>CABZAD010000049.1 GCA_902523665.1 uncultured Bacteroidota bacterium
GTTTTATTATTAGATAACAAATAATCAAATACTTTCTTAACCATTTTACTTTACTTTTAACGTAAACATCTTGTTACTATTTATATAACCCTCCAGTATATCTCCACTTTCTACTTTTGATACTCCAGATGGTGTTCCAGTAAAAATTAAATCTCCAATTTTTAGAGTAAAATATTTAGAAACATAAGATATTAATTTATCTATTCCCCATAACATATCATTTGAACAACCTGATTGAACTAAGATATTGTTCTTTGTCAGACTAAATTCTATTTTTAAAATATCCTCAAATTTTTCTTTTTTTAAAAATTTCCCAACCATACACGAATTATCAAAAGCTTTTGACTTTTCCCATGGATGACCTTTTTCTTTTAAATTATTTTGAATATCTCTAGCAGTAAAATCTATTCCTAATCCTATCTCATCGTAATACTTGTGAGAAAAAGACTTATCAATATGTTTACCAACCTTATTAATTTTAACAACTAACTCTACTTCATGATGAATATCAGTTGAAAAAGATGGTATAATAAAGTTCTGATTTTTTGCAATTATCGAAGAATCAGGTTTTAAAAAAACCACAGGATTTAGTGGCTTTTGATTAGATAACTCCTTTATATGATCAATATAATTTCTTCCTATGCAAATAATTTTCACTCTATTTATCGTTGATTAGACTTAATTTTAATTTTGTAAAAACCTTCTTGGTATATTCAGGAAAATCTCCTTTCATAATCCATGAATAATACCCTTTATCAGATTTAAATACATCTTTGACCTTTTGACCTGTATATTTACCAAAAGCAAATATCGCATCATTGTCTACATCTATTCTAATTTTACCTGCAAAATCAAGGTTATTACTTCTTTTTGTGTACTCACTTAGAAAATCAATATCTGGTTCTAAATCATCATACTTTTCAAGTTGAGCTTTAAAAACTTCATACGTTGCTATTGTATCATCAAGAGCAGAATGGGCATTCTCTAAATTCTTACCACAGTAAAAATTTAGAGCTGCAGAAAGATTTCTTGGTTCCTTTTTATGGAATATAACTTGACTATCTATCATTCTAATTTTGGAAAAATCAAAATCAATATCAGCCCTAATTAATTCTTCAACCAAAATTGGAATGTCAAACTTTATTGCATTAAAACCTGCTAAATCGCAACCCTTAATAAATTCATAAATCTCATTTGAATAATATTGAAAATTCTGTTCATTTTTAACCATATCATTTGATATTCCATGAACTTGAATAGCTTGAAAAGATATATCCATTTCTGGGTTTATTCTCCATACCTTATGGGATTCTTGATTGTCAGTGTTAACCTTTAAAATAGCAATTTCTACAATTCTATCCTTACCAACTTTTGCACCAGTAGTTTCGAGATCAAAAAAGCAAATTGGTCTTTCTAATTTGATTCTCATGCTATATTGTTTGGTTCATATCCCATCCTTCAAGATATTCTGCGACTTTTTTTACAAAGCTACCGCCTACTGAACCATTAATAATTCTATGATCATATGTATGAGATAGAATAAGTTTCTTCCTAATACCAACAAAATCTCCTTTATCTGTTTCAATTACAGATGGTAGTTTCCTTATAACTCCTATAGCAATGATTCCAACTTGTGGTTGATTGATGATTGGTGTACCCATGATCGAGCCAAAGTTTCCAACATTTGTTACAGTGTAAGTGCCGTCAGTTATTTCTTCAGGTTTCAGTGAATTAGATCTAGCTCTAGTTGATAAATCATTAACAGCCAATGTTAGACCTTTTAGATTTAAGTGATCAGCATTCTTTATTACTGGTACGATTAGATTACCATTTTCTACAGCTGTTGCCATACCTATATTTATTGTTTTTTTAATTATAACTTTCTCATCAACAACTGAACTATTTAAGATTGGATAATCTTTAAGTGATTTAACTACAGCGTCAATAAATAGTGGAGTAAACGTAAGCCTCTGACCCTCATTATCAAAAAATGATTTTTTATGTATTTCTCTCCAATCCCATAAGTTAGATACATCAACTTCTACAAACGACTGAACATGGGCGGAAATTTTTTTACTACTTGACATGTGGTCAAAAATTATTTTACCCATTCTGTCAAGCTCTAAGACTTGATCATCTCTTGATGAACTCGCCTGAACTTGAATATTCTCTTTTAAATTGTTAGATCTTAATTTTACATACAAAAGAATATCCTGTTTGGTAACTCTTCCATGCTTTCCAGATCCAATAATTAAATCAAGCTCTTG
>CABZAD010000050.1 GCA_902523665.1 uncultured Bacteroidota bacterium
AATACATTTTCCAGACAAGTCATGAACCTGCCATGCAACTTGAATTGCTCTAGGCCAGTTATCAAAATCAGTTAAGGGAGCGCTCCATTTTTTTGGTAAACCAGTAGTTTCAGTATCAAAAATTAAAAAACATTTAGGAATAGTTTCAATTACTAATTTAATATTTTATATTGGATTGGTTTTGAATAGTTATTAATAGTTTTTAATGAAAAAAAGTAAAGAAACTTTCACAATTACTGCTGCCTTACCTTATGCAAATGGACCAATTCATATTGGACATTTAGCAGGTGTTTATATACCTGCTGACATATATGCAAGATACAAGAGACTGACTAAAAATGATGTTGCATTTATATGTGGAAGTGATGAACATGGTGTTGCCATATCCTTGGCATCAAAAAAAGCTTCGATAAGTCCGAAAGAGTTAATTGATAAATATGATAAAATTATAAAATCTTCATTCCAAGAATTTGGTATTTCATTTGATAACTATTCTAGAACATCAAAAAAAGTTCATCATGAAACATCAATAGATTTATTTAATTTATTAAAAGAAAAAGATCAATTTTCATTAATAGAATCTGAGCAATTTTTTGATGTAAATGAAAATCAATTTTTGGCTGATAGATACATAACTGGTGATTGTCCTATATGTAATTCTGAGGGAGCTTACGGTGACCAATGTGAAAAATGTGGCTCAGCATTAAGTCCAGAAGAACTGAAGAATCCTAAATCTACAATATCAGATTCTACTCCTATTCTAAAAAAAACAAAACACTATTATATAAAGCTAAATGAGTTTGAAGATTTTATAAGAGATTGGATTACTATTAAGAACAAAGACATTTGGAAAGCTAACGTAGTAGGTCAAGTAAAATCTTGGATAGACAGTGGGCTAAAGCCAAGAGCTGTTACTAGAGATTTAGACTGGGGTATTCCAGTTCAAGTTAATGGTGATGATGGAAAAGTGCTCTATGTTTGGTTTGAGGCCCCAATTGGTTATATATCTTCTACTAAAGAATGGGCAGAAAAAAATAATAAAGATTGGGAACATTACTGGAAAAGTCCTAATACCAATTTAATTCATTTTATAGGTAAGGATAATATTGTGTTTCATTGTATAATATTTCCAATTATGTTAAAAATGTTTGGAGATTTTATTCTACCTAAAAATGTTCCAGCAAATGAATTTCTTAACCTAGAGGGGGAAAAGATATCCACATCTAAAAACTGGGCTGTCTGGTTGCATGAATATTTATTAGAGTTTCCAAACATGCAAGATGTCTTAAGATACGTTCTAACTGCTACTTGCCCAGAGACTAAGGATAATGATTTTACATGGAAAGAATTTCAAACAAGAAATAATAGTGAACTAGTTTCTATATATGGGAACTTTACTAATAGAGTCTTGTCATTAATAGATAAATATTATGATGGAAATATTCCAAGATCTAACTCAACTAACAAAACAGATAAACAAATTTTGGAAGAGGTTATACTTTTAAAAAATCAAATAATGGTTTCTTTAAATAATTTTAAATTTAGGGAAGCATTAAAGAATCTTATGAATATTGCAAGACTAGGAAATAAATATCTTGCAGATAATGAACCTTGGAAAATTAAAAATGATAATCCTGAGAGAGTAGAAGCAGTTCTTAATGTTTCTTTTGTAATTGTTTCGTATTTAGCTATTTTATCGGAACCGTTTATTCCATTTACTTCTAGTAAACTTAAGGATATGATTGGAATTAAGGAATTTGATTGGGTTAATCTAGATAATCTAGAGGATCAAATAGATTTTAATTTTAAAATTAATAACAAAGAAATGTTATTTAGGAGAATCGAAGACTCTGAGATTGAGCTTCAAAAAAGTAAACTTTTTAAATAAATCAATTAATTACACTATCGTCTAAAATTGATTTAATAGTATTAATAGAATAGTTATAGAAAACAAATATTTTGTTTAATTCTTCTAGTCCTTTATCTTTAGTCCAATCCTTTATATTTAATTTTGTTTTTTGAATTTGAATATTAAGTAGCTTAAATCTACCTTTTATTTCTGGCCTTTCATTATAAAGTTGAAACTCTGATTTAGAAATATTTGATGAATAATTACTAAGAGAATTTAGAGTTTCTAATAAATAATTAGGATCATTTTCAAGATATCCAGTAACTGAATTAGCGAGAACAAAAATGTATGATTCTATAAACTTAAATTCAG
>CABZAD010000051.1 GCA_902523665.1 uncultured Bacteroidota bacterium
AACACAACATACCAATCGGAATTGGTTATTCCTTCAGATTTGAATGTTCTGGAAGGGCCACCTTGGGTATTATTATCCTGTGTTCCACCATATATATTATAAAAGGGTTCTGAATCGTCAACAGCTAATTTATAAAATTGTGTTATTGGTAAATTTGAAACAAATTTCCAAGATTCAGTATCATCAAAAGATTCATAAATACCCCCATCTGTTCCAATTAAAAGATAATCTGGATCATCTTTTTTAAATGCTAGTGAATGATTATCTGAATGCTTATTAATTTCTTTCATTTGATAAAAATTATCACCACCATCATCAGAAACTAAAACCCTTACATTCATCAAGTATATTCTATCAAAAACGTGTGGTGATGCATATAGCTCTTGATAATAATGTGGACCAGTTGCTCCCGCTACTGTATTTGACATTTTTCTCCATACACCTCCACTATTATCAGATCTAAATACTGCTCCAGATCTTCTATCTAACTCAATTGCTGCATAGATTACTTCTGGTTTCATTGGTGAAATCGCTAATCCTATTTTTCCCATATTTGAGCTTGGTAGACCTGAGTCAATCTCAGCCCATGTATTACCTCCATCAATACTTTTGTAAATAGATGTTCCTGGACCACCATCGATAAGCGATGCAACATTTCTGTGTCTCTGCCAAGTTGCAGCATAAAGAATATCTGGATTAGTTGGATCTATAATTATATCGGTAACACCTGTCCATTCATTGACGTAAAGTTTATTTGACCATGAATTACCACCATCTGTTGACATAAATAAGCCTCTATCACCTCCCGAATTCCAGAGTGGTCCCTGAGATGCAACCCATATTATGTCTGAGTTTTCAGGGTGAACAATAATTTTTGAAATATGTTCAGACTTATTTAATCCCATGTCATCCCATGTTGATCCTGAATCTTTAGAAAGGTATATACCGTGTCCAATACCAACATGTCTTCCAGCAATATTTTCTCCAGTACCAACCCATATTCTTGACGAATCATTAGGGTCAATTGTAATTGATCCAGTTGAATAAAATGGCATATTATCTGTAAGTGGCATCCAAGTTGTTCCGGCATTTTTTGTCTTCCACACACCACCAGAGCCAACAGCTACATACCAAACGTTTTCATTATTACTATCAATTGCTATGTCAGCTATTCTTCCTGACATGAAGGCAGGACCAACTGATCTGTAAGAATATCCTGATAGTGCATTTTGCAAATTTCCATAGTCTTGAGCTACAGAAGTATTAAAATTAAAAGCAACTGAAAATAATATAAATATTTTAGTGATTAGTTTTTTCATTTCTTTTTTTTTTAAATATATTATAAAAAATTAAGAAACACTTTTATCATTTGAATTTTGTTATAGTAAAATCAAATAGTATATAAAGTTTTTAAAAAACTTCAGCTATCATACACCTAGCACTTCCTCCGCCATTATTTTCAATAGTTTTAATTTCAGAATGGATAATTTCTGTATGTGATTCAATCTTTTTAAGTTGAGATTTGCTAATTGAGTTAAAAGCTCTAGAACTCATTATCAGAATTGGAGATTGATCTGAGTTAATTAGTTGAATACAGTTACCTAAAAAAGAAGTCATTTGATTAACACTAATATCAATAATATCTAATCCTGAGTTATTTAAATTTTCAGTGACATTGTTTCTTTCATTTTCATCACTTATTGAATCAAGACATATTATTACAAATTTATTACATATTGACATCATAACATTTGTATGATAAATTGGTTTTGATAGATGTGTAGAGTTAAAAATAACAGGTATATAACTCAAATCAGTGCAGAATTTTTTAAACAGCTTTAAATCAGACCTTCCAGATAAAGAGCAATAAGCTTTTTTCGATTTTCTGTCTAATACAATACTTCCAGTTCCTTCTAGAAATCTATTTTCATCCTCATGTATAGAGTAATTCTTAATTAGTTCAATTTCAATGCCAGACCTAGAAAGCTTATCTAATATTTTAGACTCTCTTTCAAACCTCCTATTTGGGGAAAACATAGGGTATAATATTGCTTTATGTTGGTGGTGAAAGGAGATCCAATTATTAGGAAATACAGCATCAGGAGTGTCAAATTCACTATTATCATCAAAACTGAATACCTCTATTCCTGATTTTGATATAAGTTCTCTCAATCTAAT
>CABZAD010000052.1 GCA_902523665.1 uncultured Bacteroidota bacterium
CTCCTTTGTAATTTCTCTAAAATCTTTCTTCATTTGATCTAGTTGAGATCTAGAGTTTCTAAAAACAATACAAATATTCATTCCGTGTTTTGCTAATTTTTTTGCAGTAGCTAAACCCAATCCACTTGAGCCGCCTAAAATTAGTGCCCATTCGTTTTTGTTTTCAAATTCTTTTACCATTTTAATAATATTCTTTGTGCGGAAAATCCTGGACCAAAACTGAGCATTAGACCATTCTCTCCTTCTTGTCTATCACCATCCATGAATCGTTCTAAAACATATAAAACAGTAGCACTTGACATATTCCCATACAATCTTAAAACTTCTTTTGTATCATCTATATTTTTCCCATAAGTTCTAAATATACCTTCTACAGTATGTACAATTTTTTTTCCACCAGGATGAAAAATTAAATGATTTATATCTTTAATTTTTAGGTTATTTCTTTCCAAGAAAGGATGAATAATTTTAGGAAAGTGATTAGAAATTATTTCAGGCACCTTTTTGTCTAGAATCATTTGCAGTCCTGTATTCACCAACTTAAAGCCCATAATATCAATGGAATTATAGAAATGGTACATAGATTCATCTTTAATTCTAGGTCCTTTATCTTCCTTATAGGAAGATAAAATAACACTAGCTGCACCGTCTCCAAAAATTGCGGCACTTACAATATTTGCCATAGAATAATCTTGAATTTGAAAGGTAGCGGTAGATGCTTCAACTGATATAATAGCAGCTCGTTTATTCGGATTCGATTTCAAAAAGTTTTTTGCATAAATGATCCCTGAAATTCCAGCAACACATCCCATTTCTGTAACGGGAAGCCTAATAATATCTTGCCTCATTTGCAGACTATTAATTAAATAAGCATCCATTGAGGGGATCATAAATCCTGTGCAACTAACTGTTATAATGTAATCAATATCATTAGGTTGTAATCTTGCTTTTTTTAAACATTTTAACAATGATTGTTCTGCAAGTTTTGTTACCTCTTTAATATAAATATTGTTTTTTTCTTCAAAGGATGTATTTAAAAAAACTTCTTCTGCGTCCATTATAGAGTAGCGTCTATCTACACCAGCTCCTTCAAAAATTTTTAAAACTTTTCTTTTAAACCTGCTTTCCTGATCTTGCATCCATTGTTCAACAAATGGTATGATCTCTTTTGTTTCTTTAACGTACTTTGGCAGTTGTTTTGCTATGGATAATATTTTTACACTCATGATATTTCGAATACAAAGGATAGTTTTTTAATCATTAGGATCTTTTTTAAGGATCCACAAATATCGAAAAGCCCATTTCCATTTGATTGAAAAATGAACTTTTATTTCTTTTGCAATATTTTCTAAATCTTTTCTTTTAAAAGCTCTCAAAATAGATGTTAATCCATCTTGTTTGACCATTTTATTTTTTATAAAAAATCCTATTAATTTAAAAAGATAATAGGCTAATTTATGTCTATGTAAATCATTAACAACAACACCAATTGTTGCTTTATTAGTAATTGTTTTTAATAATGATATAATTTCTGCATTTTTAAAATGATGTAAAAAAAGGGTACACAAAACTACATCATATGATTGTTTTTTGAAATCTTCCGATAATACATTAATCTTTTTAAAATAAATTTCTGTATACTCTTTTGATAATTCCTTTGCATACTCTATTGCTGTAGAGTTTGCATCAATTCCTATCAATTTAAAAGAATAGTTGTTTTTTTTCCCAAACTTCGCAACATCTCTTAAGATGTCACCATTACCACACCCTAGATCTACAATTGTAATTACCTTATTTTTTGTTTGATTTTCAAGTAAATTTTTAAGGCCCATGATTGTCACTAAATTACCACCTAAAAATCTATTAATGATTTCAAGCTTGTCAAGTGTGTCTTTAAAAAGATCTCCTCCCATTGAAAAATCATCCATGATTTCGATTTCTGAGGATCTTTTAGAGGTGTCAATTAAAAAACTCATATTGGTTTGATGTATTTTCCATGAGTATATTGTATTATTTTAGGTAATAAAAAAGGGATTATTTTTAAAATTGAATAAGCAATTTGAGAAACAGTTTGACTTCTAAACAATCTTGCTATAA